>CAJXJV010000158.1 GCA_913055135.1 uncultured Desulfurobacterium sp.
ATTTTCCTGTGGAGAGGTTGAGTTTGATTATTTGGTTCCTGCCATTGGTTTTGAAAAAGATAGGGAAATTTTTAAAACTTTTGGTGTTTCAGGAGAGAAATTCTTTGAAAACGGAGTTTTTGTAGTTGGAGACTCTCTCAACGGTATCTCTTCTGTGGTTGAGGCAGTTAGGGATGGAAGGATTACCGCCTATAAAATTCTCAAAAAGCTTCGTTTGCAGGATAGAGCATGGTTTGTAGTTGACTTCTACAGACCAAAACCAGAGAAAATTTCAGAAAAAAGTCTTTTTATAGTTTCCGAAGCTTCACTATGCCAACATTGTGGAGTAAAAGTTAAAAGCTAAAATAAGGACAAATCTTTTAATGTTTCCTTCAAAAGTCTTGAAAGCTCTTCTGATCTACTTCTGGAAATTTCCAGAACCTCTTCATGGGTTGCTTTAATGTTCAGAGTATCGTTAGTTATAACAGTTAATGCTGTAACTTTCATGCCGTAAAACTTTGCAGCAAGAACATCAGGAACTGTGGACATACTAACAACATCAGCTCCCGCAACTTCTAAGAATCTTATCTCTGCAAAGGTTTCATAGTTTGGTCCCAACACTGAAGCAAGAACAACAGGTACAACTTTTATCCCTAACTCCAGTCCTTTCCTTAGAAACTTATCAGAAACTTCCCTGTCATAGATTTCTTTTCCGTTTACAAAAACCTTACTGCCGTAATCTTTTATAAGACCCACAAGGGGATTTCTCCCAAGAAGATTGATATGGTCAACAATCACTCCTATCTCAGAAAAAGCTGCTTTCCTCGAAATTGCTCCGGAAGCACAGGTTGGAATGAAAAGCTTCACCCCTAAATTTGCAGCAAGTTCAGGAATGAACCTTATCTCGCTGTCACTCCTGCCTTCATAGTAATGGAAGCGACCTTCAAAGAACAGAACTCTTTTACTTTCAAATTCCAGTATCTTCAAAACTCCAGAGTGTCCAGGAACAGCAGGTTCTGGCATGTCTGGAATCTGGTAGTAAGGTATTTCTACATTGGTCTTACCAATCTCAACGCCAGAGCCACCGACTATTGCTATATCAAAGCTCCCAATACCTGTTTTCTCCCTTATAAACTCGGCGGCTTTCATACCTTTGAACATCTTTAAATCTTTGGCTTCACAAACAGCAGCCTGGATTTGGGATTTTTAAGAATACTCGATTCTGTGAATATGGAAATAAAGATATCGTAATCCGGCAGATAATCAAACTCTTCTATTCCTCCCATCTTATAGACCGGATTTGTGGCTTCTTCCCAGTCGAAAGAAGCTCCGTTCTGGTAGAGAAGAAGTACTCTTCCACCGTCAAAGGTATAAACGTTGGTTAAAAGGTGTGGAACTTCATTTTTGTTCTGGGAGAAGAGAACTTCTTGATTTCCATCACCATTGATGTCAATTGGCTTTGGTTTTGGAGTTATATAGTAGCTTATGAGATAGTCATCAATATTCCAGTAGAGACAATTTGGAGAAGCGCCAATCTGAATGGGTGAACGCCAGATAACTTTATCACCATCCGAAACGTTAAAGTAATAGTCCAGATCATAGTATGCGTAATACTTTTCACCACCTGTTACAAAGATTTGAGCACTTGTTACCTGGAACTCTTTTGGAACTTTTACTTTACTAACTGCTTTGAGGTTTTTATTCTCAGGTTTTAAAACAAAAACTTCTTTTCCAAAAAACTTATCGCTCTCTTCACTAACTTTCTGACCATAGATAGTGTCATTTATTTCATCTCCATCCGTGTCAAAACCTGAAACAATCAAATTAGATGAAGCAAGTTTTACAAGTCTTCCATTTTCTACCCTAAATAGACCGGAAGAAACACTCTTTGTGTCCTGATAGAAACCATCTATCAGGATTTCCAGCTTGCCATCCTTATCGATATCAACTGGAGAAATATGGAAGAGATAGGAACCGGGGAATGGATTTCTGAACTTATAGACTTTTGAAACACCGTAAGGGTTCACATGATAGACCCTAATGTCGTTATCAGTTAGCACAACCAGTTCATTTTCCGGTGTGCTGTCAACATTTCCTGTGAAGAGGCTTGTAGCGTGACCTTTAAAGTCAAGAACAACTTTATAAGCCGTCTTTACGTTAACTGCAAAAGAAGAAACGGGATATCCTTCCCATGGAAAAACTTTTAAAAGTCTCTTTGTCCCATCATAGACTTCCACTCCCCTGTCTGAAACAACAAAATAACCATCGTAACCTGTCAACCTATCGGCAGGAACTCTCCTTTTGAAATCTGAAGGATATCTAAGATTAAATAGCTTTTTAAACTTCTCTCCTTCGTCGTAAGAAGCAAGTGTTATGGACTTAACTTGATTTTTTAAAGTTCCATAGAGATTCTTTCCCTCATCTTTTGCAAAGTTCAGGAAAAGAACCTTGTTAAAGGTAAATTTTCTAACCCTCTCTCCAACTACAGGATTGCCAATCGTTGGAAGCGCTATTGAGTAGTCGTCTCGAACCTCTTTTACTTTTAAAATCGCTCCACTTTCTGAGATAAACTGATCTCCTACAGAGATTCCATTTTTCTTTCCAAGGTCTATTATGAAACCATCGTAGCTGTTAAGAACAATCTCTCCCTCTATCGGTTGAAATTCCTTTTTCATATAGTAAACAACGTTTTCAACACCCTTCAGATTTACTTCCGGCTGAACTCTCTCTTCTTTGGGTGTATAAACAGTATAAGTTGGTTCTTCTTTCTTAAAAGGATTGAGAGAACCCAAAGAACAGGACGATACTAAAAATGGAACTATCAAAAATAGTTCTTTTCTCATCTACACTCCCGAATCCGATTTTCTGTTGAAATCATAGCAGAAAATTGGAGGAAAGAGTGAAAGGTAAGAAGTAAAAAGTGGCATAAGATTTGCTGAAAGCAGTACAGTAAAACGCTGGAAGGAGGACAAAGGTGATAGAAGAGAACATTAAACAACTAATTCAGTCTCTAAATGTTTTTTACCTTCTTGCTGGTGCTGTAATGATTCTCTCAATGCACGCTGGATTTGCTTTCTTAGAAGCTGGTACAGTCAGGAAGAAAAATCAGGTGAACGCTCTTGTAAAGATTATTGTTGATGTAGCTGTTGCCACTATTGCCTACTTTTTCATCGGTTACCCACTTGCACACAAAGTGTGCTTTGTTAAACCTGCAGCAGACCTTGTTGCAGACCATGGATTTGAACTCGTCCGCTTTTTCTTCCTATTAATGTTTGCTGCTTGCGTCTCTGCAATTGTTTCTGGTGGAGTTGCGGAAAGAATGAAGTTTAAACCATATGCAACTGCTGGATTTTTTCTTGCAGGTGTTATTTATCCAGTATTCGAAGCACTCATCTGGGGAGAAAGGTGGTCTCCCGGTTTTCAGAGCTGGGTTGAAAAGACATTTGGAGCTCCAATTCACGACTTCGCAGGTTCAATGGTAGTTCATGGACTCGGTGGATGGATAGCTCTTCCAGCAGTCCTTATTCTTGGTCCCAGAATGGGAAGGTACATAAGAGGAAAATCAAAACCCATTCCAATCAGCAACATTCCATACCTTGCCCTGGGTAGCTGGATTCTGATAATCGGCTGGTTTGGATTCAACGTAATGAGCTCTCAGAGCATCGAAACCATTTCAGGTCTTGTTGCAGTAAACTCCTTACTGGCAACTGCAGGTGGCTTGATAGGCGGTGTTCTCTTTGGAAAAAATGACCCGGGATTTATCCACAACGGCGCGTTGGCTGGACTTGTTGCCATCTGTGCAGGGTCTGACATTGTTAACCCCATCGGGGCATTCATCATTGGTCTTGTTGCAGCATGGATATTCATTAGAGCATTCATCTGGGAACAGGAAAAGTTAAAAATCGACGACGTTTTAGGTGTATGGCCGCTCCACGGTCTAAATGGAACATGGGGCGGAATTGCTGCT
>CAJXJV010000159.1 GCA_913055135.1 uncultured Desulfurobacterium sp.
TTTGCCGACAACGCCATAGTCGTGGAAGACCCTGAGTTCGTAAGGATAGATGGGAAGTATCTTACTTCATGGACTGCCAAAAGTTTTCCTTCTGGCTCTTTCCACATATCCCGGATGCTTGAAGTTATGGGGGCGATCCTCCGCCGGGATAAAGCTAACCAGCTTAAATATCCCTTTGCTATCAGCACCACTATTTATAAGCTCCCCGAAGTAGAGGAAGCCAAGATACTTGCCAAGATATACAGATACAAAAACACTTACGCTGAAGAAGCAATCCAGAAGTCCGTTAAGATTAGAGACCAGGTTAGAGAACTTGAAATCTACGAGACTATTCGGGCCAGAAATAAAGCAGCTGCGAGACTCGTTAAGATTCTGGTATCAGGCTTTTTTTATGTTGATGCTGACGGTAAAGAGGAGGCGAGGAGGGAAATTCAAAACACATTTAGGACATTGAATAAGCTCTGGAGCTCCGCCGGGTTTGAGCTCCAGATAGAAAAGTTTAAAACGATTCCTACTTTCATCTACTCCCTTCCTATGGCTCCTATCAAAGAGACTATGGATTTCCTGAACAGAGCCAAGACAGTTATTATCTCGTCGGTTCCTAATCTCATTGTGGTTCAGTCTGACTGGAAAGGAACCGGTTGGTACAAGAGACCTCAGTATCCAGGATTTGTTTTCTTCTCCCGGAGGGGTCAGGTTCAGCTCGTATCCCTGTGGGACTCGGAGACTAACTATAACCTCTTTATAGCTGCTCAATCAGGAGCCGGTAAGTCGTTCCTTATGGGCGAATTCATTACAAACTTTCTCGGGAGAGGAGGACTTGTTTACGGCATAGACGTTGGAAGGTCCTACATGCGGGCCGTGAAGGTCTTTGACGGCCAGATGATAGTTTTTGACAGCAAGCTCTGTATCAACCCGTTTACCAACAGCGTTCTCGGAAGGCTTGACAAAATAGCTCAGGAGCTCGGTGAGGATGAGGCCAGAAAGGAAGCTACTGCTGAGCTTGAACAGCTCGTAAGACTCTTTGCAACTATGTGCGGACTTCCTGCAAGCGGATATACAGACTATAAGGGAGTTCTGGAGCAGGCTATCCGCATAGCCTGGGAGAGAGAAGGACCAGATGCTTCCGTAAGGCTTGTAAGGGATGTTCTCCGTGAGTTTATGAAGGATGAAACAAAAATAGAAATGCGTCCTCAGATAGCAAGGATGATAGAGGCTCTTTACCCTTACGCTGAGGGCCGTTTTGCTCATTTCTATAACGGCAGGGCTAACGTTGACATCAATAAGCCTTTCGTTGTTCTGGAACTTGAGGAAGTTAACCAGTACGAGTCTATGAAGGAAGTAGTTCTTATGTCCATTATGATGATTCTCTCCCAGAAAATCTACCTGGGAGATAGGTCTGTTCCGAAATTGTTTTTTGTTGATGAGGCTTGGGACCTGCTAAGAGGAGAGCACACGGCTCGCTTTATAGAGACGGGCTACCGTAGGTTCCGTAAGTATAACACTGTCGCAGCCACTATTACCCAATCCATTCTTGACTTTTTCATGGAAGAGAACAAGGCAGTAGGGCAGGCCATTATTTCAAACTCTGAGTTTATGTTTCTTCTAAACCAGAGGGAATCTGACCTCCAGAGGGCCTACAAGGAGAACATCCTGACGATAGATGACTTTGCTAAAGAAATGCTTCGGATGGTTATGACCGAGAAGGGGAAGTATTCGGAAATATTCGTCAAGAACTCTGTCACCTGGGGCGTAATGAGGTTTATGGTTGACCGTTTCAGTTACTACCTCTACACCACGGATCCTAAGGAGACTGCTGAGATAGATAGGCTTGTTGAGTCAGGAATGAGCTTGAAAGAGGCCATTGAATTCATGATAGAGAAGGAGAGAGCTTGATGGAGGAACAGAGGAAAGGTCTATTTGACTGGTTGTTTGCCGGAACTCCGTTTCTTCTTACAGTGGCGGTTTCTCTTCTGATATCGGGAACAATGTTCTACTTTTTGGTTCCTCAGCCTCCAAGGGTTATCTACTCGTTTGATGCTGAAAAGTTTAGAAGAGACCTAACTGCAAGAGCTGCTGTAGAGGGAGCTTCGGTTGCAGTGGTAAGCAACATAACATCGGAGCTCCGTCTTCTCCTTGATGAATACGCTGCTCGTGGCCGGACACTCGTTATAAACAGGAGGGCTTTTCTTGCTAACGGACTGGGTAACGTCAGAATTGTGGACATTACCGATGAGCTGGAGAAGAAACTCTTTTCAAGGTACTTCTCTTCTGGAAACTTGAACAAGAGGTTGAAGGAGAAGTTATTCATTCAGGGAGAAAGGAAAGTTGACGGAAACGCTGAGAACTTTTAGAAGCTGGTTAATGGAGCTTTCTTCTTGGGAAAGAGCTCTGTTCTTGCCTCTACTTATAGGCTTGTTTGCCTATCTGTTCTGGCAGGGGACTATTGGTATTTTTAATCACTTCTTCATTCTGGTTCATACCAGAACCATCTCTGATTTCTTTACCTCTTTTGTATGCACACGAAGACCCTATTCAGTGGGCGAGTTGAAGTTAGGAGATTACGTGTACTTTTCCTACCGTGGAGAGAGGCAGTATCCCCAGTATGGCGTTGCTAATGGGGAGCTCTTGGTGAAAATAGTTGCAGCTTTGCCTGGTATGAAGGTTAAAGTAGATGACCGCTATGTTTACATCAATGATCAGATAAGAGGAGCTGTTCTTCATACAGATAGGAAAGGTAATCCTGTGGATTACTTCCACTACGATGGTTCTGTCCCAAGCGGGAAGGTCTTTGTTATGGCTCCGCATCCCAGGTCGTTTGACAGCCGCTACTGGGGCTTTGTTGACGAGTCCTGGGGACTGTACAAGTGTTGGCCGTTGCCGTTATCGGATAGATAGCTTTTAGATTTTAAAAACTTGTTAGATTCCGCTCCGAGTATGAGGAAGAAGTTTCCCTTTTGTTTAGAGGATATGCTGACCCCAGAACTAAAAATCAGTACTAACATTGTAAAGAGTAGGATAGGGAGTATGTAGGAAATTTTAAGCCCAAATATATGGAGTGTTATTCCTAATAAAGATGTAAAGAATAAACTTGTTATTATTGGGTTTATAAGAAATCTGGCTGTTCTTCTAAGTAGACCCTTCTTCATATTCCAAGTGAAGTAGAGGTTTAATGGGAGGTAGTAAAATGCTATAACAAGCAGCATTGGAACCATTGATTTAATAAATGATTCAATACTTGTTTCCTCTGAAAAAATGTACTCTACCATTGGAAAAGAAATAAGTGGTACTATTCCAACTATGATAGCTCCGAATACTCCAGCGAAGAAATTGCTATATTCGTAAAACCTCCTGCTGTTTTTTATCCAATTGTTTTCTTCTGAGGTGTAAATTAGATCAGATATTCTTATGTCGTTCTCTATTCTTGCTGAGAAATTTTTGAGTTGAATTTCTTTAATTAGTTGTTTGTACGGGATTTTGTTAAGATATCTGTCTATTATTTCTTCTCCATAATAAAATGCGAAGGCTCCGAAAGTATATATTATAGGGAGAGAAAACAATACTGGAAGTAAAATTAGGGGGTTCTTACAATTAGAATTCTCAAGTATGTGGTATATCTGATATACTTTCTGGAATTTTTCGGGACAAGCCAAGTACAGAAGAGTTCCAGTATAGGAGATGATTAAAAGTCCTAAAGAAAAAAACTGAATGAAATTTTTATGTATTTTGCTTTCCAATTCTCCCTCCTTTAAATCTTAAATACCAGTCTGGCCGTTTTCTCTCTTACCTTATCAAGTTCCTCTCCGAGTTCGCTTTCCAAAATTCTTGCTTTTCTGCCGTTAACTTGAAGGTATTCTAAGGGATTGTAGCCATTTGCCTTTAGAAGTTTAACAAAGGCTCTGATATTCCAAGTAGTACG
>CAJXJV010000160.1 GCA_913055135.1 uncultured Desulfurobacterium sp.
AAAAGAAGAGGTTTCCTTATTTCTATCAAAAACATTTATGAATCTACCATTTATTAGCTTATAGACCTTTACTCTCTTTTCTTCTGGATAGACAAGCACATAATACTTTACTCCTTCCTTTTCATAAAGTTCAAATTTTAGATGTTCGTCTTTTCTGCAAGAGGATTCAGAAATAATTTCAAACACAACTTCTGGAGTTTTTCTGACAAAGTCTTCGGATTCATCACCACAGACAACCAGAATATCAGGACGAACAACGGTATCTCTGCTTATTATCCAATCAACTTCAAAAATTACCTGACAGTCTTCTGTGCAATCCTTTAATTGCTCAAATATTTGATTTACTATCCTTACAGCTACTAATTGATGCTTTTTAAGAGGCGAAGGAGCCATTGCGTAGGGAATTCCGTTTATCAGTTCCCAATCTCCTTCCCATTGTTTATAGTCCTCATAAGTGTAGTAAGGAAGATATTTTTCAGCTAAAGACATTAAATTACCCTTAAACCAGTTCTAGGTCTGTGAATAAAACTATATCCACTGGCTGAAAATCTCAAGACCGGTGGTTTCCGGAAAACCGCAGATAATGTTCATGTTTTGAACAGCCTGACTGGAAGCCCCTTTTCCTATGTTATCAATGACTGAAACAACAACTCCAAGTCCGTTTTCTTCATCTTTTGTTACGTAAATATCGCAGAAGTTTGTTCCTGCAACGTCGGAGGTTTTGGGTGGATTATCCTTTAACCTTATGAAGTACTCATCTTTGTAAAACTCTCTGTAAATCTCTTTCAGCTCTTCTTTTGTAGCATTCGTTTTGAAGTATATGGTTGAAAGAATTCCCCTGTTCATCGGAACAAGGTGGGGAGTAAACCTGACAGAACTTAAATCCAGTTTTTCTGCAATTTCCGGGGCGTGTCTATGCCCTTCTACACTGTAAGCTTTAAAGGATTCGTTTACTTCACAGTAGGTAAAAGCTAATGTGGATTTCCTGCCAGCTCCCGTTACTCCAGATTTGCTATCGGCAATAACTGGAAAAGAGGAATCTATAAGATTTTTAACTCTTGCAGGATAGAGCCCCAGAATAATACTTGTTGGATAGCAACCAGGATTTGCAATGATGTTTTTCTTTTTTATCTCTTCTCTGTTTATTTCTGGAAGTCCGTAGGCAGCTTTTTTGAAAAGTTCTTTTGCTGTATGCTCTACACCATAAACTTTTTCATACCTTTTTGCATCTTTAAAACGAAAATCGGCACTGAAGTCGATGATTTTCAGTTCAGGTTTTATTTCGTGAAGTTCTTTAACAATTGGAAATGCAGCCTTGTGGGGAAGACAGCAGAAAACGACATCTGAAATTTCAGCGATTTTTTCAGAGTTGTAGTTTTCAAAGGACAGATTTTCGTAGGGGCTTTTTGAAAAGTGTGGGAAAATTTCTGTAACTTTTTGACCTTCAAACTGTCTTGAGGTTACAGAGACCACATCTGTGAACGGATGAAACAGTAAGAGGCGGAGGAGCTCCGCCCCTGTATATCCAGAACCACCGATAATAGATACTTTAACGCTTGGACCACTGGTATCTTGCACGAGCTCCTCTCTGTCCGTACTTCTTTCTTTCCTTGATTCTCGCGTCTCTTGTGAGAAATCCCGCTTTCTTAAGAGTTTGTCTTAACTCAGGATTAAACGCAAGAAGAGCTTTAGCAATACCGTACTTTATAGCATCAGCTTGAGCAGATTTACCGCCACCATTTACTGTACAGATTACATCGAATCTTCCATTAGTTCCAGTTACATCAAATGGTTGTTCCATTATCTTTAAAAGAGCAAGTCTTCCAAAATAAGTAGCAGCATCAACTGTCTTATTTTTTGAAAGCTTTATGTTTATTTTTCCTTCTCCATTGGGAATAAGCCAGACTCTTGCTATTGCGGTTTTCCTTTTTCCTGTTCATAATATCTGATGTCAGCCATTTACTCCTCCATTAAAGCTCAAGGGGTTTGGGATTTTGTGCTGAATGTGGATGCTCGGGAGCTGCGTAAACTTTTAGTCTTTTCATTCTACGATCCCTTAGCTTGTTCTTTGGAAGCATTCCCCTTACAGCAAGCCTGATAACTTCTTCGGGCTTCTTTTGAAGCATCTCTCTAAGAGTTGTTTCTTTGAGGTGTCCCATGTAACCTGTGTGTTTGTAGTAAACTTTTTTATCAAGCTTTTTACCAGTTACATGGATCTTGTCAGCATTGATAACAACAACAAAGTCACCGTTATCAACGTGAGGAGTGTAAGTTGGTTTGTGTTTACCGATGAGAATCTTTGCAATTTCACTTGCAAGTCTTCCAAGAGTCTTGCCGGTAGCATCTACCACGTACCATTCTCTTTGAACTTCTTCCTTCTTCAGCATGAAGGTTTTCATCTGTTTTCCTCCAGGATTTGGCGTTATTCTTGAACGCCGAAAATGTAGCGGGCAAGCGGAAATTTACTAAAGGAGAAAGTGATTGCCAAGGAGATGTTCAAGTTCAATACATGGTGGATACTGTAAGAGTTTTATAGGTAAATTTTTTTTTGTTAGAATCGTCTTTTGAATCTTATCAGGGGAAATTGATGAATAACATAGATTTAACCAAACCAGTTGAAATTGCAGAAAACGTTTTCTGGGTAGGAGCTTATATAAAAGACGACATTTTCCAGTGTCATCCCTATCTTATAAGAGATGGTAAAGAATCTGTTCTAATTGATCCGGGTTCTCTAATAACTTTTGAAGAAACGATAAGGAAAATCAAGTATCTGGTAAATCTGGAAGACATAAAGTACATTATCTGCCATCACCAGGATCCTGACTTAGCAGCTTCTCTTCCAGAAATAGAAAAAGTTTTCCCTGAAAGAGAAAGGTACATTGTCACCCACTGGAGAACATACTTCCTCCTTAAGCATTACAACTTACTAACCCCTTTTTACCTTGTGGATCAGCACGAATTCAGGCTTGAATTGGAAAGTGGTAGAAAGTTGCAGTTTCTTTTTACTCCTTATATGCACTACCCGGGCAACATTGTAACTTATGATCCTGAAACAAAAGTACTTTTCTCCAGCGACATTTTTGGTGGATGGGTCGAAAAAGACTGGTCTCTATTTGCAGAAAAAGAAGAGTACATAGAATCTATCAGAGCTTTCCATGAAATATACATGCCCTGCAGAGAAGTCGTCATCTATAGTATAGAAAAATTAAAAAAATTAGACATAGAAATCATTGCTCCTCAGCACGGTTCAGTAATTGCAGGAAAAGACTTCGTGAAAAAGGTAATGTCTGCTGTTGAGGATTTTGAATATGGAAAAATGGTTGAAGCTAAGAACATTGAAATTTTTAAGATTCGAGAACAGAGAAGACATATTTTCTCATTAATTGAAGATGTAGCAATTAAGAAACTATTTATGGCTGAAATCCTTAGAGTTGTTGAAAAACAGCTTTCTTCAGTCCTACCAATAAGGGATATTATTGTTATGTTAAAAGTCAGGGATCACCTCTATGTTTACTCAAAAGAGTCAGGGTATATTCCAAGAAAATTGGATGAATGGAGACTTCATCAGGGAAACTTCTTTGTTTATGGAAATGGTGATATAAAAGTATTCGTAGAACTTGAAAACTCTTTCTCATTGAGTAATGAAGACAGAGAGTTTTTAGACTCCATTGCTTCTCTTCTTATTTATGTGGCTAAAAGAGAAAAGTGGTTCCTCTCCATACAGGAAAGAAGGGAACTGCTTAAAGATAGAGCTTACAAAGACATACTTACGGGATTTTACAGAAGGGAAATACTTAATGATCTGATTGAAAAAGAATTCTATCGCTCAAAAAGGTACGGTTACCACTTCTCCATTTTGATGATTGATAATGATAACTTCAAAAAAGTAAACGATACCTATGGCCATCTTGTTGGAG
>CAJXJV010000161.1 GCA_913055135.1 uncultured Desulfurobacterium sp.
TTACGACAATAGTGTCCGAACAGATGTGATCCACAGATACACCGTAGTCAAAACCAAGAAGGTGGTAGTGTTCAACGGCTTTTTCTACAGGAAAGAGAGGTTCTTTCTCATGGACGTATGTGAAAGCGCCGCAGTCTCCAAAAACGGGGAAGTTCTGAGGAACTCTTAGATACTTCTTTACGTTGTAGAAATTGCGTATTTTGGGTCTTCCATTTTCTCTGATGAGTTTGAGCTTTAGCTCAAACATACCAAGACTGATGAGAATTCCATCGTAAGGCGGTGGAGAGAAGATTTCATGGGCAAAGACTGAATTACTGTAACTTCCCTTTCCGTAGGTATCACTTATCGGGTCAAAATCGGCGTGAACCCAGTCTTCCCAGTAAGGTAGAAAGTATTTCATCTGGTCATTGTTCCCATTTTCAAGAAGTCCAATAGTGTGGACAGTCCCATTTGAAATCGCACTGTTTACAGGTGTTTTTATCTATGTTTTCTGGAAGTCTCCAGTTATTTGTTTTCTGGGATTCTTCTATCTCTTCCACTATTCTTTTAAACTCTTCAATAAAGTTTTCAACCTCATTCTGAATTTCCTCTTTCCGGAAGTCGATGATGAACCGGGTTTTCTCTAAATTTCCTTTGAGGAGCTCGTTCATAAAGTAGAGGACTGCTTTATCTGGAAATGTTCCTGTTCTTTCCTTGAAAAGAAAACCATAGACGTACATCTGTTTTTTGTACCTGTTTAATTTTTCTCTTCCGTAAAAGGTTGTTTCATCGGGTCTTTCCATTCCTTTGTAGTCCCATATCTCTACTTTTTCTCCTTCTGTTCTGAGGACGTCAATTATTCCGTAAAGAATAAAGTTGTCAAGTTCTTTTATGAGGCGGAGTTCCGCTTCAATAACAGACCTGAAGAACGATTCCCCTTCAATGAGGCAAAACTTTTTAAGAACTTCTAAGGCACTCCTTTTGACCCTTTCGTTTGTTGCTCTTATCCCTTCGGCTTCCATGGATTTTTCTATCAGATAGAAAATCCTTTCTATCTCCTCATCATTTACGACTCTTCCTGTTCTTAGAAAGGACATATGAGCTCTCTTTAGAAATCTGTGAATGATGCTTCCGTACCACTCCTGTGTGGGATTTGAGGGAGCATAGCCGAGAAATTTGTAAAAGCCGTACTGCCTTGGACAGATGGAGTAGGAAATTATGTCTCCGGTAATCGTATATCTGTTCTTTATTCTTTTTTCCTTCTGGGTAAGAGGAATTTCTCTCTCTTTTACAAATTTAGAAAATCCATTAAGAAGTTTCTCTATTCTTGGATCTTTCACCATTTTTAACCTTTCTATGGAACTTTTCAGTAAATTTTTTATACCATCTTAGATCAAACCCGGGAAATGCTGCTGTTTTCCAGGGTCTATTCTTATCGTAAGGTAACAATTCTTTCTTTCTGAGAATTACAAGACAGTATTGAGCTCTTGAATAAGCTACGTAGAATCTTCTTACCGCATCAAGAATGCTTCTTTCCCACGAGAAGTCGTGAATATAGCTTTTGAGAAACCTGCTGAACAGCTCTTCAAGTTTACCAAGCCTCCAATCTCCAGAAATGTTCTCTGTATCTCCAACGATAACGATTGGAAACTCCAGTCCCTTTGACTGATGAATTGTCATTATGGGGAACATATCCTGAGGAACCTCTTTAACTTCCTGAAGGTCTGCACCTTTTACCGACAGGATAAAGAGGAAAGTTCTGTAAAACTCCTGAATCAAAGAGTTTTTATCTTCTACCATCTGTGAAAATGATGATATGAGCTGACTCAACCTTGCAAGGTTCACAGAAATTAAGAAGTTCTCTTTAAAGCTTTTAAGGGGTTCGTAGGATAGAAGCTGGTAGAAGAGCTCTAAAATATTAAGATTCTCCGGATTGATGGCGGAAGAGAGTTCTTTTACTTTCTTTTTTAACTCTTCTGAGCTTTCTCTTTCAAATGTCTCTTTCCAGATTGCAACAGTTTCTTTCAAACTCTCCGGGATGTTGGCTTCTTCTGGAATGATTTTGAGGAGAGCTCCAAGCATTACACCAGTCTCTTTCTGGTAAATGAGGGATTTTGCTCTTGGATTATAGACGGAGATTCCTCTTCTCTCAAAGACTTCTCTGACTTTTCCTGCAAACTTGTCCTCTCGTGTGCTCGGAAGTAAAAGGACAACGTCAGAATACTTGGAAATAATACCTCTGCCTTTAAGTTCCTTTACAAGATAATAGCACTTTTCTGCCAATTCTTCTTCATCTCCCTCAATCTCTATTATGGAGTTTTCTGTTGCTTTATAGGCTTCTACTCCGGATGAAAAGAGGATTTTTTTCTCAATGGAGAGCCTCTCCCAGGCTTTTGATAGTTTGTAGTCCTTGTGACTTTTGTGCCTTTTTAGAAAATAGTTGATAAAAGCTACTATCTGCTTGTCTGACCTGTAGTTTTGAAGGAGCTCCACTTTAACTGCTTTCCTGCCTAAATATTTCTCACATGACTTTTCAAAGTTTATAAAGCAGTCAACAACGGCTCCCCTGAAACGGTAGAGAGACTGATTGTCTTCTCCAACAACCGTAAGGTTTTTGCTCTTCCTGACTAAGGTAAAGTAGATTTTTTCGTCTAAGGGGTTTGTGTCCTGGTATTCATCAACCAAGACATATCTGATTCCCGGGAAGTAATCTGTTCCATCGCCCTCAATGAAAATTTCACTCTCTTCTGAATTTAAAAACTGGAGAAAGAGCTTTTCTATATGGGTATGATCTATATAGTGGTTTTCTTTGAGGAGATTGACGTATTTTCTGTAAAGATTTCCAGCAATTGAGAGAGGGAGATATTCTTCTTTTATCAGTCTGTTTGAGGGAATGTTGTTTTGAGGAATGAATTCAAAGAGAAGGGAGAGAAGAGAAAGTCGTTTCAGGTAGAGCTCCTCTCCAATTTCTTCCTCTTTTTCAAAGAGCTTATATAGAGGTAGAAACTCTTCCTTTTTCGTCTCTTCGTAGAAGTTTTTGAAGATGAAAATCTCTCTTTCAAAATCTCCAAGGAGTCTATACTTTTCAAATTTACTGTACTGAAACTCTTCCATTACCCTTATTGCTAAGGAGTGGAGAGTTCCTGAGTAGATATCGTAAGCCTCAAAGGAGAGCTCTGGATGTTTCGCCTTTAGAGCTCCGGCGTAAGTTACCAGTCTTGAAAGAAACTCCTCGGAGGCTTTCCTTGTAAAAGTAACCAAGAATATGGATTTTGGGTTTACTCCTTTTACGGTTATCAGATACAGGGCTTTAAGAACCAAGACCTCCGTTTTACCAGAACCTGGACCGGCAATAATTTTGAGAGGACCTTCTGTGTGAACAATTGCCTCCTTCTGTTTCTCATTTAGTTTTTTTGCGGAAAATTTCTCAACTGACAGAAAGAATTCTTTCTGTGTCAGCATATTCAACCATTCCCCCACAGCCTTTTAAGTGGCTCTGGATGTTTTCTGCCTTCTTTAGATAACCTGTTCCTGAAACGAACCATTAGACTCTTTCTGTTCTTTAAGGCAGTTCCTGTGACAATAGAAACTCCTCTACCAACAGTTTTTAAATTTTCAACGTCCTCATCAGAAATTGACTCTCCAACGCTCTTCACAAAAGAGAGGTCTTCAGGGTTGATTACTCTATGGAGAATGAGAGTGTTACACTGGGAAACGGGGAGGTTGTCAACTGAAGAAGGTTTCTGAGATACAATGAGCAAACCGAGTCCCATTTTCCTTCCTTCAGTTGCTACTCTCCTTACAATGTTTCTTGCCGATTTGCTGGCAGGGTGGTCAATATCTTCAGCTCCAGATTTCGGTATCAGAACTCTAGCTTCTTCTATAACAAAAAGGATTTGAGAATCTCCATTTTTAAAGGAAAGTTCTTTA
>CAJXJV010000162.1 GCA_913055135.1 uncultured Desulfurobacterium sp.
TGTTGCTGAAAATGCTACGGTGATTGGAGACGTTGAAATAGGCGACGACAGCAGTATCTGGTTCGGGGCAATTTTGAGAGGAGATGTTAACTATATTCGGATAGGAAAATGTACTTCTATACAGGATGGGTCTGTAGTTCATGTGACAAGGAAAACACATCCAACAATTGTTGGGAACTATGTTACTGTGGGGCATGCTGTTAAACTCCATGGTTGCGTTGTAAAAGATAACTGTTTGATTGGAATAGGAGCAATAATCTTAGATGGTGCTGTGATTAATGAGAACTCCATAGTTGCAGCTGGAGCTCTTGTTCCTCCCGGTAAGGAGTTTCCTCCGGGTAGTTTAATTATGGGATTTCCTGCAAAGGTTGTAAGACAGCTAACGGAAGAGGAGATTAAAGGCTTAAAAGAGCATGCAGAGAGATATGTAAAGTATAAAGAGGAGTATTTACAGGAAGTGGCAGGTGGTAAGTGACAGGTTAAATTTAATATAGGAAATGATGGTGAGGAACTATAAAAAGAGGGACGTTTCTGGAAGTTTAACGGATAGAGAAAGAGATATCCTCTTAAAGGTTGCAGAACTCTATATAGAAACAGGGGAGCCTGTTGGTTCACGAACGGTTAAAAAGACTTACAAGATGGAAATCAGCTCTGCAACAATAAGGAATGTTATGGCAGACCTTGAAGACAAAGGATATCTCTTTCAGCCACATACTTCTGCCGGGAGAGTTCCAACAGATGATGGGTTGAAAGTTTATATCAATCACCTCTTCCTGGCACTGGGAGAGGAAGATAGCTCCCTTCTTAACAGACTCCTCGACTATGTTAGATCTTCGGGAGTTTGCGAAATTGAGGATATCCTTTCAACGGTTCTGGATTTTCTCCAGAATTCTACAGGTTACCCTGGTTTTGGAATAAGCCTTGTTGAAAACCTCACGGTTAGTAGCATAACTCTTGTGAAAGTAGCTTACGGAAAAGTGCTGATTGTTATCAACTTTTCTCCTGACTACATCATTCACAGGGTAATCGATGTAGAGATTTCAGATTTTGAACTTCCAAAGCTTTCCCGGGAACTCTCAAAACGCTTCAGAGGGAAAACCCTTTCTGAGATTAAACGGGAATTAGTAGAGGAGATAGATACGGTCAGAAAGGAATTTGCTGACCTCTCTTTTAAAGTTAATTCCCAGATACTCTCAACTCTTAATGGTGTTAATCAGCTAAAACTTCAAGGAACCTCAAACATAGTGAACATACTTGCCAACGATATTGAAAGATTAAAGGAAATCTTGAAAATCTTAGAGGAGAAGAATCTCCTTTTAGAAATCTTTTCAAAATTCATAGAAGAGAACAAAAGGGTTGATGTTATTTTAGGATCTGAGACAGAAGTGGAACCTTTTGAACCTTTCTGTTTTGTCCTCGGAAAGTTCCAGATTGGATATAGAAACAGCGGAGTGGTTGGGATTATAGGACCAAAGAGAATGGATTACTCCCAGGTTATTCCAGTTGTTGAGAACGTTGCCAAAGCTCTTTCTTTCCTTCTCAACGAGGAAGATATTTAGAGCCGGACCCTTACCACACACGCCCTTCAGGCTTACCGTTGCTCCCTTCCGGGCCTGGCGGGGTTCACCCTCCGGACGTTGTGGAGGACCCGGCAGATTGACTTCTTTATGAGGACTTAACTTGTGGCGGAGGGGGCGGGATTCGAACCCGCGGTACCCCTTTTTGGGGGTACACACGATTTCCAGTCGTGCCCCTTCAGCCAGACTCGGGCACCCCTCCGTGCAAGAAGTTAATATAGTCTTTTAACAGAGATTGACAACGGTTTTTCTTTATCTGTCTGGCATTTTAAATATTTCACCTCTAAAATTCCTGAAGATATAGTAGTTTCCCTCTTTTCTGTATCTGTTGGGGAGCATCTGAACCTTTCCCTTTCCTCCTGGTCCATCAACTGCATAGTATGGGATGGCGAGGGGTGAAATCCTTTTGAAGAGGTTCTCTACGATTTCCAGTCCTTTTGATATGGGAGTTGAGAAGTGCATTACTCCCTTTACCGGGTCACAGTGGAAAAGGTAGTAGGGTCTTACCTTTATCTTTTGAAGTCCTCTGAAGAGTCTTTCCAGGGTTTCAACTGAGTCATTAACATCCTTTAGCAGAATAGTTTGGTTGTTTACAGGTATTCCAGCTTTCAGGAGTTTTCTTACTGCTTCTTTTGAGATTTCAGTAATCTCATCGGGATGGTTAAAGTGGGTGTTTATCCAGACCTTTTCTGCCTTTTCCAGTGTTTCAAGGAGTTCCTCATCGAAAAGCCTCTGGGGAAGAATTACGGGAGCTCGAGTTCCTATTCTTACAACCTCAACGTGATTAATCTCTTTCAGCTTAAAGAGCAGCTTTTTCAGTTTTTCTACTGGTAGAAATAGAGGATCTCCTCCGGATATTAGAACATCTCTTATCTTTTCATTTTTCTTTATGTAGTCAACAGCTTTTTCTATTTCAGGATCTTCAATGAAAAATGTGGGTCTTTTCCAGTTTCTCTTCCTCATGCAGAAACGGCACAGAACCGGACAGAAGTTGGTTGTAACAATCAGAACCCTGTCAGGGTACCTGTGGGTCAGGTGGAGTGTTCTTTTATCTCTCTCCTCACATAGGGGATCATCCTCCCCTTTAGACTGGATGGATTCATCTATCTCTCTTAAATCTGGAAGGAGCATCTTTCTAATTGCTGGACTTTCTGCTGCAAGGGAAAGATAATAGGAAGTGGAGAGGAAAGGATAAACAGAAATCACTTCTTTAAAGGCTTTTTTCTCCTCTTCAGTTAAAGGGAAAAATTTTTCTACGTTTTCAACATTTCTTATTAACCACTTTTTCAATCAAGGCTCCACTTAGAACTGTTGAGCTCTTCGTAGATTGTCTCCCTTGGACCAAACCTGTGAAACTTAATGGTGTCGGATGATACCTTTGTATAAATTGCTCTGAACTCTCCATAAGGAGAGGTAACTCTTATGCGGTAGATATCCTTCTTGTCCCTTTTCAAAAGTCTTGAAGTTGTATCTATCCTTGAAAGTGCAGAGATAAAGCTTTCAAAGAGAAATGGCTTTACCGAGACCTCTTTTACCATGTCTTTTCTGAACCTTTTGGAAAAGAGAACTTTAAGGTTGCTCTTTCCAGCCGCAATCGAGGAAAGAGAGTTTAGTGCTACTTCAATGAATAGTTCAACTCTTGGTTTTGGAATCTCTGCTGCCTTTAACGATTCAATCTTCTTCTCTTTTTCAGCAAGTTCTCCCTTTAGTTGAGCCACTTCCTGAACGAGGGAATCGATTCTGTTTCTGTACTCTTCTAACTTTTTGATCTCTTTGCTCTGAAGTTCCAGTGTTTCTTTCTCTTTTTTAAGCTCTTTTATTTGGCTTCTCAATGCAGAAATCTCTCCATACAGTTCCTTTATCTTTCTATCTTTTCCTTTGAGCTTCTCGTTAAGGTTTTTAATCTGGTTTATCAGGTTTTCCCTGTTTTTCTGAGGGGGTCTCTTCGTTTTCTCCTGAATCCGCCTTGCTTCTGCCTGTAGAAAGTACTCTTCTATATCTTTAAATCCCTTTTTCATTGGCTTACTCCAGAAAGTAGTATAAATTGGCTAACATGAGTACGTTAGAAGATCAGAAAAAAATCCACATAGAAAATTTAGGGCATTCCACCTTTCTCGTAAAGAAGGGTGGTCTGAAGATACTTACGGATCCTTTCCTTACAGACTCTGCAGGAGGTATCAAAAGGGTTCTGCCTCCTCCTGTTTCTCCGCAAGATATCTTTCCCGATATTGTTTTAATCTCTCATGCCCACTATGACCACCTTGACCTTAAAACCCTGAAGAGGTTGTGTGGAAACTTTGTCATTGTAACATCGGA
>CAJXJV010000163.1 GCA_913055135.1 uncultured Desulfurobacterium sp.
ACCATTCACTTCTTTTTTGCCATCCCCTACCCTTTCCTGTAGAGAAATTGGAGGAGTCATGAAGGTTTTAAAGAAGATTGCGAAGGCTCTTGGAATATATGAAGACGTTTCTGGAGTGGAACTTGAGAATGTTAACTCCCTTCTTTTTAGAGAAAGAATCTCAGACTATTTGATGCCTACTGCGTTTGATGAGGAATGCAACCTTTTCATTTGCGATGATGACTATGTTGGATTTGGTTTTAAGTTATATCCAAGACCTTCTGCAGGTGCGGAGGCAGTCAACTTCCTGAAAAACATTTTTACTGATCCATCAATCCCTGAAGATTCTCTCGTTCAAATTACCTTCTTTGCATCTCCTTACATAGATGAAATGCTTGATGACTACGTTAACAGAAGAGAAAAGCCAAAAAACAAAGAAGATAAAGAGAAAGAAATTTCATTTATTGTTGCAAAGAAGTATGCAGAATTTCTCAAGGAACACAGGTATGAAGGCTTTTACAACAACTGGAACGTTCCTGTAAGAGATGGGCAACTTTTCATAACCTTCAAGTTTCCCTGCAAACTTGATGAGTATGAGGACAGATACCTTGAGATTTCAGATGTCCGAGACAGCATAAGAGCAACTCTTTCCCAGGCAGCATTCTATCCAAAGGATCTTACTCCAAAAAGAATTCTTGAGTTCTACTACAAGTTTTTTAACCCCGGGCATGAGGAACTTTTCTCTACAGACTTCAAGGTGATCTACGATGAAGAAGAAGAAATCAGAGAGCAAGCCATATTCCATGATACTCTCATTGAACAGTACGATGGCTTCTGCAAGATAGATGGTTTTTATACAAAGGCTCTTACCATAAAGAAGTATCCAAAAACGGTTTCAATCCTCCATACCCTTGAGTTTGCAGGTTCAGTTTTCGCTAAAGACAGAAACCAGATAAATGTTCCTTTCATGCTGTCCCTTCTTTTAAGAAAAGCAAATGGTAAAGAGAAAAAATCCCTTCTCAATAAAGCTGAAATAATTATGAAGCAGCAAAACTTTTCTGCACTTTCTACAAGGCTTGAGGAAAGAAAAGAGGATTTCATACACCTTAATAGAAGCCTTGAAGAAGGAGAGGTTCTCTGGAAAGGATGTGTTGTCTGGAACTTGATGTCTCAGGATTACGAAAAACTTAGAAGTTCTGTTCAGGTAGTTAAAAACTTTATGATGCAGAAAAACTATGAACTTCAAGAAGAATTCCTAAACCTTCAGTTTTTTATATCTGCAACTCCCTTTAACCTGGTAAAAGAAATAACAGAGGCGAAGTTTTCAAGATTTAAAACTCTGCTTTCGGACAACGTTGCCAATCTTGTTCCAATCCAGTGGGACTGGAAAGGAACGGGGACTCCAACTGTTCCCTTCATATCAAGGCGTGGACAGGTAATTTTTGTTGACCTCTGGGATACCAGTGGGGGCATGAATGGAATAGTCACCGCACCTATGGGAAAAGGAAAATCTGTTCTGGTTAACCATATCATTGCCTCTTACCGTTCTCTACCAAAGACTGTGGTAAGAATTATTGATGTTGGAAGAAGCTACGAGGGAATAGTAAAGCTCTTTGGCGGTGAGTTTGTTGACGTTTCTCCTGATAATCCCATAAAGGTCAACCCTTTTAGCGAAGTTGAAGACCTTGATAAGCAAATGAAGTTCTTAGTTGACATAGTTGACAAGATGATAAAGCCCAATGAAAAGTGTTCTGATACCGAAAGGGGATTGATCCAGATAGCTATAAAGGAAGCTCTTGCAAGGTATGGAAAAGATACAGACATAAGACACGTTCGTGATGAAATTATGAAGGAAGGCAAGAAAGAAGGTAAGGAAGAATTCCTCAAACTTGCTGAATTTAACCTTGCCCCGTGGTGTGAAGGTCCATACTCCAAGTTTTTCATAGGTAAAAACGAAGTTGACTTTAAGAACAGAATTATCTGCCTTGAACTTGGATCTGTTAAGGACTCAGGAGAGCTTCTTAACCTTCTCTTGATGAGTCTTTTCTTCCACATAAACAATGAGATTTATCTTGGCGATAGAGGAATTAGAAAGCTTGTTATCTGGGATGAGGCATGGCGATTCTTTAATGACCAGGAAATGCTGAGGTTTATTGAACAGGGAGCAAGGGAGTACAGAAAGTTTAACGGTTCCATCATTACCATTACTCAAAATATTTCTGATTTCCAGATGAACCAGGTTACAAAAGTTCTTAAATCCACTGCTGACTTCATGTTTATCCTGGAACAAAAACCTGAAGAGTGGGAAAAGATACACAGAGATAAAGAACTTGATCTTTCTGAGTGGGAAAAAGAAGTTCTTAAAAATACCCTTAAAACTGTTAAGGGCTTCTGGTCTGAAATCTACATGGTTACTCCAAGAGGTAAAGGAATAGGAAGGCTTATTCTTTCTCCTTTCTTCTACTGGCTCTATACAACCGATGCTCATGACGTTGCAATCAGGCAAAGGTTCATGGCTGAAAGTTCTTCCATTGAAGAAGCTATTCAGAAATGTATTGAATACACTGCACAACATAGAGGTAAGAGATGAAAAGGTTAATGCTATTTCCATTGATGATGTTCCTTATAACAGGATGTGGAACTTCAGGAAAAACAATAAAGATTAAATGTCTTGGGAATGACTGTCCAGAAAAGAAGAAGGAAGTAAAACTTTCCGGGAACATTGACGAGGAAATCAGAAAACTCTTATCAGAGATTCAGTCAAGGAAAGAACTTGGAGCTGGAACAAAAGAGCTGGAAAAGAAACTTGCTCTTTTAATTGAAGAGAGAGCTAAAAGGATAGCCCGACAAAAACTAAAACAGGAAGAAGCCACATACCGTAAAGAGAAAATGGAAAAGGAACTTGCTATTCTCAAAACAGCTCCGACACCAATAAAAGCACCTGATACGGTAATAAGAGTGTTGATCCTTCCTTACGTTGATTCTAATGGAGTTCTAAATGCTGCTAAATACACTTTTCTAACTGTTGAAACAGGCAAATGGATAATAGGGGACTATCTCCTCACTCCCGCTAAAACAGAAAAAATCAAAAAACCTCTTATAGACGAAAGGATAAGGAAGTACCTCAATGAGAAAAGAATTGGTGTTAAGTAGCCTGGCTCTTTTATTGCCTTTATCGGCATTGGGAGATAGCGTTACTCTTCCAGAGGTAAAGGAAGCTGTTGGCTATCTAATGGATGATGTTGCTAATGTTCAAAAAGAGATGAGACTCCTTAGAAAGGAAATAAAGGCACTCAGAAAAAAAGTTACTTTACTGGAACAGCAGATTAGGGAAGAAAAAAACAGGCAGAACTCTACGAAAAATTTGCCTTCCTTCTTTAAAAAGGAAGATTACAAAGGAAAGCTGGTATTTGCTGGAACTTTTAGAAGTTTTTCCCATGCTCTCCTGAGAACTCAAAACTTACTGGATCTAAACCTTTCTCCAGATGTGTTACTCCTTCATAACGGCATGTTTTCGGTTGTTCTCAAAAGTAACAGCAGGGAAAAGGCTACTTCTTTATGTTTTCTCCTTAAAAAAAAGGGAGTTGAATGTTTTGTTGGTAGGAGAAACAGATACGTTCTGCGAGTTTTTCCCGTGTCGCAGCTGTTTGCTGAGGCTGAAAAGTTACTGAAAGAAAAAGATTCCGTAGAAATAGACGGGTTGAGATTTATAAAAGCAGACCTTCTCTCTGCAAAGCCTTACCTGTGCAAGAAAGTCAAAGATGGCTACATAGCATTGGTTACTGGAGGTGTTCTTTGAACTATGTGGTCAACTACCTCCGACTAAAGCTGGAGGCTTGTAGCTGATGCCACACCGTAGTAGCACCGCTACATTGGGACGGTTGACAGCGCCCCACTGGGAGGGATATACCGCT
>CAJXJV010000164.1 GCA_913055135.1 uncultured Desulfurobacterium sp.
CTACTATGTTAACTATGGAAAAGCCATACTTTACGATGAAATAGCTTCTGGATTTGAACAGGGCGCCAAGATAGCGACTGCAGTGCTTGAGTCCTACATAAGTGTTGACGCTACTGTAAATGTTGACGCTGCAGAAGCTCTTGATAGTGTGGATGTTATAGATGTGAGTATAAGTATTTAGAATTCTATAGCCCCCTGGTGGGGCTTTTTTTCTATCTAATCTATCGAGAACCCGGAGGTGAATGTGGAAGAACTGGAAATCTACAAAGACAGGCAACAACTTCTAAACATTGTGGCTATTTTTTTAAGTCAGCAGGGGCTGGAAGTCTATGAAGCTCGTCCGAAGAGTGAAGAAGTGGAATTTGTTCCTGATTACCTGGCACTTCTTAAAAGAAAGGTTGAAGTTGAAGTAGAACACCGGATAGACGTTGTAGTGGAAACCTGCGAATCCATAGAGAAAGACGAAACCAGGAAAAAGCTTGTATCCATCGCAGAAAATGCCAGAAAGTCAAATGAAGGGGTCATGCTGTTTGTTCCATCTTCCTGTTTTGAAAGAACAAAAGGGATTCTTGAAGAACTCAAAATAGCAGACATAATCAAGATTGTTCCACTATCTTTCAAGCTAAAGGAGGGGAAATAATGGCTGAAGAAAAGCAAATTCAGGAAGTTACAAAGTCCGAAATAGACCTTAAAGACCTGACTGTGGAAGCTTACACAAAGGCTTTTATGGCTTACAGGATTTCTCTTGAAAACTGGTTTCTTCTCAATGAACTGCTTGCATATGTGAAAAATGAGAAGCTTACATCAAAAGAGATTCAGACAAGGCTGGGAAGACTATTTGGGGTTGTCAATAGTGAGATTCTGAAAGAATTTGTAAAGCTTGACCGTCTAAGCAGTAAGAAAACTGCTACCGCACCTGCCCAGAGTAACCCGGAAAAATCTTTATCAGAAGAAAAAACAGAGGAGAAAGGAAATAATGAATAAAATTCTCTTTCTCTGCTCAGATACTGATGTTTTTTATCAACGTTACAGGTTTTTTTTTATAGTAAGGGAAATTGCAGAGGTTTTTCCCGTTACCGTGGTTACAAGCGAAAACGAAGCTGTTTTTTCTCCTCTATGGGAAGCTATAGATGCTTTATCCCCGAAAAATCTTTGTTATTTTGTAGCTAAGAAGGGAATTATTAGCTACGAAAGTAAATGGAATGCTCTTGTTGAACGTCTCAGAATAGATATGCAGGATGTAAAACTTTCCGGACTGGACATTCCATTCTGGAAAGTTTCTCTTCTTGACGATTTTGTGGGAAGTCTGGAAACTGAATTCCATCAGATTCCTCCCGATTTTCATAGTTTTTCTGCTGTAATAACTCCCTTTTTCTCCGTCTCCCGCCCACCTTCCTTTGGTGGGTATTACCAGTTTCAGCTTTATAAAACAGCAAAAGAAAATGGAATTCCTGTAATTGGAGTTGAAATCCAGACTATTGATAAACGTTATTACTATCAGAATCTCTTTTACGATTACTACGTGGTAAAACGTGAAAGTTCCTACGGGTTCCTCAGAGAACTTGGCATTCCAGAAAACAGAATTTTCCTTTTAAAGAAAAAATATAGCTCTATTCTTTCCGATAGCGATTACACGTTTGCCGCAAATCTCAAGTTCCTGTTTGATGACCTATCTCTCATTCCCGAAGTTTTCAGCGGAAAACCTGTTATAACACTTATACATCGCCTCAGTGAACGTTTTGCCTTTCGAGAACTTTTAAGAGCTTTATCGCAACTTTCTGCGGATTTTATTCCGGTCGTAGTAGTCCATCCCGATATTCACACAATCTCCCTGAGAGAAAAGGAAGTGCTTCAACAAGCCTATCAGGACGAAATCGTTAAACTGCCGGGCAGAGAACTTTTGATTCTTGAAACTCCCAGAAACAACCTAAGTTTTCTTACCCTCTTTTCCGATGTAATTGTTTCTGTCTCTCCTCATGTTGTTTCAGATTATCCCTTTAAGTCCGATAGCATCTTTGTTTTCAACCCTCTATACCGACATTCTGTTCAGTGTTATCCGGAAATCAAAAACTTCTTCACAGAAGGAAAAGCACTTATCTCTAACATAGAAAAAAGAATTTCTTCTGACCAATCCCGCTGTTCATTCAGAAGCGTAATTAGTAAAATAGTGAAGAATCACAAACCGAGAGAAAGAAAATGAAGTTAACACATCTCTCATCTCGCATTACAGAAAAGTCGCTAAAAAAGCCCCGCTTTTCAAAGCGGGGATGAATTAGGGAAGGTGGATGGGGTATAATAGGGTAGAAATGAGAACAGAAAAGGCTCGGAAGATTAGAGAAACTTTAAACGCAACCAGACGGCGTAGAAAGAATCAAGTCCCAAAGGTCTATCAACTAAAACTTCAAAACCTTTCTAAAGAAGACGAAGAAAAGCTCTGCAAACTCTTCCTTGAAGCTAAATGGCTTTATAACTACGTTGTAGCAGACGTTGAAAACCGCCTAAACAGTAACACTTGGAAACTAAAAGAAGTTGAAATCAAAACACCCAAAGGACTTGAAAGGAGGGAAATAAGACAACTCTCCTCCCAAATGAGACAGGGAATCGTAGAAAGGATAAAGAGAAACCTCTACTCTCTCAAAAGAGCGAAAGAAAAGGGAATAAAGGTCGGGAAACTCTCCTTTAAGAGTGAAGTAAGGAGCATCCCACTAAAGCAGTATGGAATAACCTACAAGGTTTTGAAAGACAAAAACAGGATAAAGATACAGGGGATAAAGAAGGAGTTTAGAGTCTTAGGACTACACCAAATACCAAAAGACTCAGAACTTGCGGAAGCCCAGCTTGTAAAAAAACCCTCTGGATACTACCTGCACGTAGTCTGCTACCTCCCAAAAGAGAAGGTAATAGAAGAAATCAAAAAGAACCAGACGAAAGAACCTGTAGGGATAGACTTAGGGATAAAGTATCAGCTAACCCTATCAAACGGGGAGAAATTTAGCTGGTACATACCAGAAACCAGAAGGCTCAAGAAACTCCAGAAAGAACTATCAAGGAAACAAAAAGGGAGCAAGAACTACCAGAAAGTAAAGGAGCAGATAAAGAAAGAGTGGGAATACATACACAACAAGAGGAAAGACACGCAGAATAAGGTTATAAGCTACCTCAAAAAGTTTTCTCTCATAGCGATACAAAAGGACTCGGTAAAGAGTTGGAAAGAAGGGTTATTTGGTAAACAAGTGCAAAACACAGGGATAGGAGGAATAACTGCAAGGCTAAAAACCCTTGCGACTCTTATCCCTGTGATTTTTGTAGATAGATACGAACCTACGAGCAAAAGTTGTTCTTTCTGTGGATACAAACAGAAAATCCCTCTATCAGAAAGAACTTTTAGGTGTAAGAACTGTGGTAGAGAGATAGACAGAGACGTCAACTCGGCACGGAACATATTGCAGATAGCCCTGAAAGCGCTGGCAGACCGCGTAAAGTCTGCCCTACCTGTGGACTGCGGGGAAGTAACGCCTGTGGAGTGGAGTATAGTCCCACGATGAAGCAGGAAGCCCCTCACTTTAGTGAGGGGAGGAAGTCACGCTGCTACTCGCCAAGAATATCCTTCAAAATAGCCTCAGAAATCCTGTGAACGTCAATACAGTAAGTTCCTTCGGCGAGAGCTCTCTTTATTTCCTCTACTTTTTCGCGAGGCGGGGGCTGGAGCTCTTCTACCTGTGAGGAGAGTTCTTCGGACAGCGTTACCATTACTCCTTCTGTTTCTCCGCCTGAGAGAGAATCTGGAGCTCCTTTGCGGGCTCTCCTTAGCTGTTTTATCTCCTCGTTAATTGCGGCAAGGAATTCTGGAGAAAGTCCATCTATTCTCAACTCTGTAACCCTCCGCTGC
>CAJXJV010000165.1 GCA_913055135.1 uncultured Desulfurobacterium sp.
GTATCTTGATTTCCCTTTTCTCAAAACCGTTGGGAGTTTTGATTTCTACTTCTTTTTTATATTTGTAGTCTTTTCTACCATTGGGGAGAATCTCAAAACCTCACTATGGTTAATTCTTTTACAAAAGGTTGGATAAGTTTTTCTGCCTCTTCTTCTTTACTTAGCTTCCAGTCAACAAACTCGTCAGTTGAATGATTGGGTAACTCCCCAACAATATAGAACACGGGGGTCTTCCAATCAGGATATTCTTCATCACTCTCGATTATAAGGAAAACACTGTGTTCTGGATAATGCTTTTTTAAAACATCAAAGGCTTTTCTAAGCCATTCTTTGGTAGATAACCATTCCTTACCCTCTTGGTATCCCTTATAAAACCTCAGGATACAGCCTGCACTTTCAGAAGATAAGATAGAAAAAAGAACTTTTGAGAACTGCCTGCCAAATTCCTTAAATAAATTGGCTATTTTTTCTGGATTTTTCATATTGAAGTAAAGTAAAGCCTCGTAAGCTGCTACTTTTTCTTTACCTTTTTGAGTCAACGGTAACCTCTTGAGAGTATTGATGGTATTCTGTGCAATAGTTGAAAAAATATCTTGCCGTTTCGTAAAACATAACAATTGTTATCCCTCATTTCGGGAAAAGTTATTTTTCAGTTCTTGAAGAGGAATACCCTTTCTTTCACTGAAAAGCAAACACTTGAAGACTTCTATAAATCTCACCGCTATATTCCTTTTCTTTTCAACTACGAAGGGAAAACCTACGTAGTTAGATTCAACAAGCCTGTCCAGATTAAGCAAACTGCTCCGAATGTTTACAACGCAACAGCTGAACTGATTGAATTCTGGGGAGTATCACTATGAGAAGCCTGAGTCCAGATGCAGTTCTTGAAAAAAACAAGTTGTATGGGAATCCTTTTATCCTCTGTATTCGCCTTCCATTGCCCGATTCCCAGATAATTACACTTTGCCAATACGACAAAGAAATTCAAGTCGGAGATTTTACTTACTATCCTTTCCCTATCCACATAGGAGAAATCGGAGAAAGCAACAAAGGAGATTTAACAGAAATTCCAATTCAAATCTCCAACGTTGCCCAGGAACTCATCCCTTACATAGAACAGTACGATGGACTTGCAGGGCAAACAGCTTACCTGTTGTGGGTGTTTAAAAACAGCAATGGAGAGTATGAGATAGCGATATGGGACAAGTTTCAAATAACTTCCTGCTCCTATGATGAAAAGATTGTCAACTTCAATCTTGGACACTACAACCTCCTTGATGTTCTCATTCCACAGCGGAAAGTAATAGAGCAATGCCAGTGGGAGTTTAAATCTCCAGAGTGTGGTTACACAGGAACAGACACAACCTGTGGAAAGACTTTCTGGGACTGTATCCAGAAAGGAAACGAAAAAAGATTCGGAGGATTCCCCACAATTCAAACAAACAGGGTTTACCTATGATGACAATCAACGAATTCATAATCAAGGCTCTGCAAATTCCCTACAAAAAATGGGGAAGCGACTGGAATGGAGTTGACTGCTACGGCATAGTAAGACTTTTCTACAAAGAAGTTTACGGAATAGAACTTCCAGACATTAGAACCTACCGCTGGTGGGAAAGCTGGGAAAAAGTGAAGGAACCAGAAGCAGGAGACGTCCTCTTTATGAACCTTGAAGAACCCCACATTGCCCTTTACATAGGAAACGGCAGAATCCTCCACGCTCTCAAAAAATACGGAGTTCGGGTGGACAGATACAACGAAAAATGCAGAAAACTAACAAAATCAATCTGGAGGCTGAAAAAATGAAACTTCTTGATAGAGTTGTATCTCCAGATGAAAAAAACAAAACTCTTGCGGACATTCTGAAAGAACACGGTTTAGAACCAGAAACTCAAAATATTCAGGTCTGGATAGACGGGAAACTAACAGAAGTTCCTCCCGAAAAGCTAAAACTAAAACCTGGCTGGAGAATAGAGATTGTTCCCCTTCCTGCAGGTGGCGGTGGAAAATTCTTAGGGACCTTAGGAGCGATAGCAGTGGGAGTCATGACCGGTGGACTCGCAGCAGCTGCCGTTGGAGCCGCAGGACTCTCACTTGGAGCTTTCACCATTTCCCAGGCAACAGTCTTTGCCCTTGGCTTTACCGTTGGGACAGGAATCTTTAGCTACCTGACTGCTCCCAAACCCAAACTCCCTTCTTTTGGAGATGTAGGAAGCGATACCTTTGGTAGTTCTCCGACCTATTCCTGGAACGGAATCCAGACTGTAATGACTCAAGGAGTGCCAATCCCTGTTGTCTATGGAAAACATGCGGTTGGTGGAATTAGAATTCAATATGACCTGAAAAAAACAGATGCTGTAACAGACCCTGATGAAACAGCAAAACTTGATACAGATGGGGACGGAGAAGATGACATATTTGTAATAGGACGAAGATACTACAACGACAACCCCACTGGAAAATTTGCCCAGCCCTTAGAAGACTGGATACTCCTATGCGAAGGAGAGATAGAAAGAGTAGAAACATTCTACCTTAACGACGTTCTACGTTCTTCATTTTCCTTTCACGAAGCCTGGTTCACAAGAGGAACAAACACCAACGATGGAGAACCCGATGCGGTTATAGTGCCTGCATGGAGATGCCTGTACTCCCCCGACACAGATGTTCCACTCAAAATGACAGTACCGATCTCAGTAGTTCTCTCTCACGATGAGAAATTCGTTTACATCAGCAAAAACCCTTCAAAACTCATTCACGGCTTCTGGATTAACCTTCACTTCCCCAATGGACTTTACAAAATCAACAAAAACTCTGGTGGGATGGAAAGAGAACCCTGTAAATTCAAAGTTAGACTCTACAGAGGAAGCGAACAGATAGGAGAAAGTGAAGAAATCCCTCTTTATGGTCAGGTAAAAGAAGGATTTGTCTGGCGATTCTGGATAGGCATAGCAAGAAGTGGTACACCTGCTAACAACCCTCTATTCGGACAATGGCAGTTCTTAGATACAGTAGCAGATTCAAACGAACCGTACAAAATAGAAATAGAGAAGACATCCGAGGACAGTCCAACAATTTACGACGTAAATACCGTCTATATACAATCCATAACGGAAGAAATCGGAAAAACCGTTGATGATCATTCTAAACCTGTCAAAACAAGATTTCCCCATACTGCATACCTATACTATCATCTTAACGCCTCTCCGACTTTATCAGGAACCCTGCCAAACGTAAAAGTAATCGTAAAAGGTAAGAGAGTAAAAGTCTGGAACTCTGAAACAAACGAGTGGGAAACAGCATGGACTGACAATCCAGCTTGGATAATCAGAGACATTCTTACAAATCCTCGCTACGGACTTGGAGACTTTATTACTGAAGAAAACATAGATGACGAAAGTTTTAAAGCCTTTGCTCAATTTTGTGAAGAACAAGGATATAGATGTAATCTCGTTCTTGACGGCTTTCAGAGGGGATGGGATTTAATCAACAACCTTCTTGCAAAGTTCAGGGCTTTCATCTTGCGAAACGGCAGTAGATACAAAATCAAATTCCTCAAAAACGAACCCCCAGTTCAGATGTTTACAATGGGCAACATTATTCAAGGAAGTCTCAAAGTTCACTTCATTTCTATCAGTGACAGGTACAACACAATCGAAGCAAGATTCTTAGACGAAACTGACGGCTATAAAATGAAAACTATCCTTGTGAGCACCGGCGAAAAGTACGAGAGGAAGAAAACCATAGACTTCTTTGGAATAACAGACAGAGCAACCGTTGAAAAAGAATGTAAATTCCTCCTTAGCTGGATGCAGAAAGTAAAACGTTCAATAGAATTCGAAGTTTACTTAGATGCCCTTGCCATAGAACCTGGAGATATTTTCCTC
>CAJXJV010000166.1 GCA_913055135.1 uncultured Desulfurobacterium sp.
TTGAACCCAACAGTAGAACCCGTATAGAAGAATTGGAAGAGAGAATTTCACTTCTTGAGCAAAGATATTACTCCATATTGAACACCATTAAAGAATTTCAAACCGTCTAATTAAGGAGGAAAGTTTGAAGGAGAAAACCAAGACAACCATTGAATACTACCAAAAGATAATTGACAAATTCACCAATATGTTGATGCTTACTGTTGGAGGAACTGCTTCAACCTTCTTAAGCCATTACTCAAAACCGAATGGTGCTAAATTGTTCCTCATAATATCCGGAATATTCTTATCCATTGTTTTCCTCATTGTCATTGTAAGAACTCACAGATCCATTAGAGAACTAATATCCAAACTATAATTCTGGAGGAACTATGTTAATTCTATACATTCTTATGACGTTATTAGTATTAGCTTTAGCTTACATGGCTTTCATTTTATCTAAACCAATAGAACAATAACCATTCCTTTTGCCTGGGCTTTTGCCCAGGTTTTTAGTTAAACCAATCATTTTAAGTCAAGCACTTCCGCAGACAACTAATCATTCCAACAACCATTAAGGAGGGAAACAATGCGAAAAGAAGCTGAAGTAAAAAATTTCTTTGAAGAACTTAAGTGCATCGATGCGGAAGCGTATCGGATTCTTCCTGAGAGCGTAGAAGAGTGGAAGCAAGAAAAAAATCTTATCTATAAAGCAGTTACACTTGTACTTTACACATACTACGTGTTTGAGGATGAAGAAAAACCAGAAAAAGTTTTGAAAGAACTTTACAATGGTTGGTATGGATATGAAAGCCCATACATCTTCAGGGTAGAACCTATAAACGACAATGAAGTTACCGTAACCATTCTAAAAAAAAGGAAAGATAACTTGTATGAACTTATAACAGACAAAACAATGTTCGTTCCGGAAGAGTTCGGTTATGTACCTGCTGTGCTATTCCCTTAATCAGGAAACTTTCGCTACGACTTAAACACTTTTCATTAAACACTTTTCAAAACTATTAAGGAGGTGAACCATGTATGAATTCCTAAGTAGGCTGGAAGGACTTACAGAAGAGTTAAGAACTCTACAAGCAGATTTTGAAAGCATGAAAAGAAAAGTAGAAGACATCTCTTACGACATAGGAAACCTCGAAGATAACTTAGAAAAGCTTATGGAACGAATTGGAACATTGGAAGATGTTTTTGCAAACTTCAAAGAAAAACTGAACAATCTATAGCAACTGATTCATCTTCTTCATCTCCAGTCAAATCAAAACCATTATTCATACAAGTCGCTTCGCAGATTTTAGGAGAGGCAAGACGCCTCTCCTACATAACCATTAAACACTAACCATTAAGGAGGTGAACCATGAAGGCAAAAGAACTTAAAGATTTTCTCACGAAGAGAATCTCAGAAATTAAGAACTCCGAAAGATTTAAGGAGTTTATTGATTTTTGTTCTAACTTCCATAACTATTCCTACTATAACCTTTTATCTATCTACCTACATAAACCCAATGCAACTTGGGTTGCAGGAATTAAAACCTGGAACAGACTTAAGAGAAGGATCAAGAAAGGTGAACGAGGCATTCCAATATTGGCTCCTATCATTAAGAAAGTTGAAGAAATAGACAAAGAAACTGGAGAAGTCATCAAAATCGAAAAACTTGCAGGATTCCGGATTGTTTACGTCTGGGATGTTAGCCAGACACATGGTAAAGAACTACCAATTGACAAGATTGCAAAACCATTGAAAGGAAAAGCAGAGCAATACCCTACCCTAAAACAATTGGTATCTGAAAAGTTTTGCCCTGTTATAGAGAAACCTTTAGGGAAGGAACTTAAAGGTTATACTGATTACTCTATTATCGCCATTAACTCAGAACTTGATGAAGCTCACAAGCTCAAAACCCTTTTCCATGAACTTAGCCATTACTTACTTCACAGCTCTGTTGACTATTCCAAAACCAGGAAAGAGTTTGAAGCTGAGTTAACTGCTTACTTAGTCTGTCGCAAATTAGGAATAGATAGTTCTTCATATAGCTTAGATTACTTAGCAATCTATTCAGAACTCAAAAACGAAGAGTTTGAAAAAGCAGTAGATAAATCCATCAAAGCTGCTGACCACATCTTCTCTACTCTCACATCTAAACAATTCAAAACAGCCTAAAGCCCTCAACCAAAAACCATTAGACCAGAATCTTTAATCAAATCTAACAATTAACCAGGGAGGTAAACCATGCATACAGAAACCATTAGGATTTCTTCAAAAGAAAGAATCAGAAAAGCCTTACAACCATCAAAAGAATCTATAGAATCATGCATTGAAGATTTACTTTCGGACCCAGACAGCTATCACGAAGTTTGGACTCCAAACGGAACAATTACTGACCTAAAACCAGATATTGAAGATAAAGTTGATTGCTTATTAGATATTCTCGAATATTTGGAGGAAAATAAAATTTCAGAAGCTGTTGAATTGGCTTCAGAAAACGGACTTCAAAATTTCCTTCCTGACTGGATTGTAAAGCTTTACTCAACACTTGCCAGATTCAAGGAAACTAAAACAACAGACGAACCCATCTTCCATATCACTGAAGCAGATGAAATCGATGAGATTGACGACTTAGAATTTTAAAGTCTATCGGGGGAGCGAATCCCCCTCTCTTCCTATCTGAACATTGTAGCCTTCCAGTCAACTTCTTATCTAAACTTTAAGCTTCGTTATCTTGACATTCATCGTATAAAGAATCTGATTACAAAGATTTCTTTCTCTCATTTAAAAGCTAAATCGATGATTCCAACAATCCCTTGTAAATTTCCAACCCCTTCCTTTCTTCTTGGCTAACCAGCTGACCACTTAGTGCTTTTTCTATCGCATTTATTTGAGACTCAATTCCTTCATCACCATATATTTTTTTTATCAAAAAAATGGAAAACTCAAAGTTCCAAGAATTAGAAGGAAAATTAAGCCGAATATATTTTTGAAAAGAATCTAAGTTTTCCCTAAATAGCTTCAGTAAAAACCTTTTGTGCTCTTTCAAAATGTTGCTATATTTTTGTTTGTATTTCTTTATAACCTTTTCTCGCTCCCTGAAAAATTCATAAAATCCCCTAAATTCTCCACCACACGACGAACAACACTCTCTACATTTTTTGAAAGCACTCTCCCGAAAACTTCTGAAATCCCTCCTTTTAAAAGCATCCGCAACCCCGGGCTCGTTATTTATGAAAGGATAAACCGCACAGATGAAAGGTCTCTTGGAGTAGATAGAACATTTATTGCCCTCAAGATAAGGACATTCTTCTTCAATCATTAATGCCTGAACCACGAAAAGAAGAGAAAAATTTGGCAAACGTGTATCGTTAAACACATTACGTACATTGATATAAGCATCTGGATAATCTTTTGACTTTTCTTCCTTCGTCTTAGCAACATGCATCAAATTTAGCAAAAAAATAGTGCTCTCCAGATGGAAAAGTTCCATTTCACCAACAAATAGATCCAAAGCAAACAAACCCCTACCATCATACTTGCAACATAATGCTTTACCTGTCTCCGGATCGCAAATAAACGACATTTGGCTAACTCCCTCCAAATTTACAATTTAAGACTCTACTTCTGGCATTCTATCGGTTCTTTTGAACTCAATCTATTTTATCAGAAAATACCCTGCAACAATGAAAATGAACCTTCAGATAAGCCCATTCGTTCTATCTTCATCGAACCTGGCTTTAATCCAGACAAACCAATAAGAGAACAGGAACCCAATTCGCTATCCGACCGCAAAACACTTGACGATACAGTCTCTAACACCCTCGGTTAACTGAAGAAGGACGCAAAGAAGTCTATTATGCTATTACTGAACTTGTCCAGAACTATCTCAAAAAAGCAGAGGA
>CAJXJV010000167.1 GCA_913055135.1 uncultured Desulfurobacterium sp.
TTCAATGATTAAATTTTTGTACTCATCCACAAAAGCCTTTGCAAAAGGCGGAATTACGGTTGTTGAGCTGTACTCAACAACGATTGCAGCTCCCTCTATCCTGTTTCCGGGAAGGAGCTTTTCTCTATCGTAAACAGAGGTTTCTATCCACTTTCCATCAAAGTAAACTTTTCTCTTTTCTAAGAGAGCTCCTTCTGGAACTTTTTCTGAAACAAGGTTGAATTTCTTCAATTCCGGCTTCTCTGTTTCTCCAATTGCTCTTATTCTCACGTTGACAACTTCAACTTCCCTCTTCCGATTGGAGTATCCATAAACCCTTTCATGCTCTTTGTGAAAGGCTTCAATAAAGTCATCTACAAATGGGACAATTAGCTCGAAGGATTGTCCTTTATACCTTATATCGAGGTATTTCTCTACTCTTATTTTATTTTCTGGAATTCCCTCTTTCTTTAAATCTTCGACAGCCCTTTCTTCAAGAACTTTAAAGAACCTTTCAGTATTTTCTCTGTTTACACTTTTGCCTGTAAGCATAACTGTTAGGGAGTAGTCCTTAACAATATCTGAAAGAACCATTCCCATTGCAGAAAGGATTCCCGGATTCTGAGGAACGATAACTCTTGGAATGTTGAGCATCTTTGCAAGGAAAGCAGCGTGAAGACCTCCAGCACCTCCAAAAGAGAAAAGGGAAAACTCCTGGGGATCGTAACCTCTTTCCACAGAAATTACTCTAATAGCTTTTTCCATTTTTGTATTGGCAATGTCTAAAATCCCTTCTGCAAGCTCCAGGGGAGTAATTCCTGCTTTCTTTGCCATCTCCTCAAAGTATGGAACAATCCTTTCAAATTGGAGTTTCATATTTCCACCTAAGAAGTAATCAGGAATAAGCCTTCCAAGGAAAAGATTTGCATCTGTTATCGTTATCTCCTCTCCTTTACCGTAACAGATAGGACCCGGGTCTGCACCGGCACTTTCAGGTCCTACGGTTAAAGCTCCTCCAGAATCAATCCTTGCAATAGAACCTCCGCCAGCTCCAACTGTGTGAATGTCAATTACCGGAACTTTTACGGGATATCCTTCTATTTTTGATTCTGTCGTTATGATGGGTTTCCCATCTATCAGAGACACATCCGTTGATGTTCCACCCATGTCAAAGGTTATAAGTTTTTCATATCCTGCCAGTTTTCCTATTTTCCACGCTCCAACAACACCACCAGCAGGTCCTGAAAGAATTGTCCTGACGGGCTGCTCCTTTACAGTTTCAGAGGAGATAACTCCACCGTTTGACTGCATAATTCGGAGTCTGTCTTCTTTACTTAAATGGTTCTCAAGGAAAGAGATGTAACCTTTCATTTTCGGCATAACGTAGGCGTTTATGACTGTCGTGGAGCTCCTCTCATATTCCCTGAACTCAGGAACAATTTTGCTGGAAATAGAAACCTCAAATCCATGTTTCTTCAAAACTCTTTCAACTATCTCTTCATGTTCGGGGTTAAGGAAAGAAAAGAGGAATGAAACAGCTACAGACTCAACACCTTTCTCCTTTAAAATTTCTGCAACTTTTTCTACTTCTGCTTCGTCCAATTTTTCAATTTCTTCACCTGTGTAAATGATTCTTCCTTTAATGCCAAAAGAAAGCTCTTCTGGAACAAGAGGAGGATTTTTTCTGTAGTGAAGGTCATAAAGCTTTTCTCTATTTTGCCTTCCTATAAAGAGGATATCCTCAAAACCTTTATTAGTTATGAAAGCCGTTTTTGCTCCCTTTCTTTCAAGAACCGCATTTGTTGCAACAGTTGAACCATGAGTAATGTTTTTTGGTTTATCCTTTGCAATCTTCTCAATTCCATAGAGGACAGCCTTTGCCGGATTTTCAGGAGTTGAAAGGGTTTTGAAAACTCCCCACTTATCGCCGTCTTTATAGATAAAATCCGTGAAAGTTCCACCTGTATCAACACCTATGATGACCATTTTCCAACCCTTAAAGTTTGAATTTTTTGAGTTCCTATCTACCTATGTTTAAATGACTTTTACTTCCGGTTTCTTTCCCTTGTAACTTGTCCATTTGGAATCGGTTGTTAGTACTTCTGTACATCCAGCCAATCTAAAAGTGGTAAATATGAGGGCATCCATTGCTGCTAATTTCAAACCGTAAGATATATTTGCAGCTTCTATGCAAAGCTTTTTGTCAACCTCGATTAATTTACAGTTAAGAGGTATAGCTTTATCAAGAGATTTAAAGGCTTCTTTATCAATCATTCCTTTCAGTGTTAACCTTTTAAGCTCAAATAGTGTTAAGGTTGAAACAACCGCCTTTCTTTGACCATTTACAATATCTATCCAGTAGTTTTTTGCAGTTTCATTACCTGCCAACAACTTTATGAAAAAACCTGTATCAAGCCCAATCACGATCAGAAGCTCTCCTTTCTGCTTCAATTTCTTTTAGTGCCTCATCGGAAACAAGTTTTCCTTTTTCTTCAATCAATTTCAAGACAGCCATTCCTGCTTCTTTCCTTTCCCTGTCTATAAGCCATTCCTGGAGGGAATCTCTGATAAGCTTACTGAGGCTTTTACCTTTGTTTTTTGCTATTCTCCTCAGTTCTTCTGCAAACTCCTTATCAATACTAACAGTTATTCTCTCTATTGCCATAAAATTCTCCTTACACCCATTCCTTTATTATGTTATGTAGTTATGAGCATAAAGTCAATATTGAAATTGTGTTGAGAATCTGAGGAAATGGGGACTATAATTAACAAGTGGGATATTTACGATGAATGGAGAACTCATTAAGAGGACAGAATGAAAGCCCTCGAAATAAAGAGTGAAAATAGCTTGAAAGAACTTCCAGAACTGCTTATGGAAATCAAGAAATATGCGGAACTGGTAAAGCTCCAGAAGATGGATCTGAATCTGAAGTTTATTCTATTTTTGATAAAGATTAACAAGTGGTTTGTCCGGTTTAAGTTATCCAGAAAGATAGAAAAAGCATATAGGAAATACGGTGACCATATATTTTTCAGAGAAGAGATGATGAATCTATTTTATGAAATTTATGAAAACCTCAAAGACTCTATGAGTGACGAACAGTTTATTGAATACATAACCTCTTTCGGAAGAAGTAAGGAAGTCGAGAAATTACTAAAAGAGGATGCTGAAGAAGCTATATGCACCTATAAGTTAAAAGAAAGCTTGAACAACTGTCCGGATCTGAAAGAGACTCTTGCAAGATTTGGAGAAATTGCGTGAAGTTTTATCAATGTTCTTCTTTTGAGAAGGATTTTAAAGAAATACTCCGGATGTCTTTTGAGGAATTTCTTTTCCCTTTTTAAATAGCTTTCTGTGAAAATTAACTTGTATTTACTCAAATCCCAAGCCTCTTGAAATGTTCCTCTGCTGTTTCAACAATATACCTACCTTCTTTCAGATCCTTTTCTGCTTCCCTTATAGCGTTTTCAAGTTCAAGTTCCTTCAGCCTCTCATAATCTTCTACTCTGAGAATGACATACTTCTTTTTTCCTCTAACGGAAATAAAAACATTTTCAAACTTTTCAAGAAGATGGGAGATATAAGAAATACCCCGTCTTTTTAACTCATTAGCCGTTACAATCACAGCACCTCCAATAGCACTCTTAATAGTGCTATTATGTTATTCCTTTTTGAAGAAACTGACAAGTGCTCAAAATAACGATAAAAATCAACAACATCGTTTTTATTTCAAAGATATACTATTAGAAATATAGAAATTTCAACAAAGATTATTCTCTACTTAAACGATCGCTTATCAGATACAACACACTAAAAATTATTTGTAGTATTGACCCTTATATTCAGCTTCAATTAATAAAAAAAGAGGAATTGCTTT
>CAJXJV010000168.1 GCA_913055135.1 uncultured Desulfurobacterium sp.
TATTCGAGGGGGTAGGAGACTAATGACCCGAAAAGACCTTATAGATAGAGTTGCTAAAAAATTTGGTTTAAAGAAAAAAGAAGCTGAGGCTATTGTAAAATTTGTTTTTCAGGAAATTGCCGAGACTGTGAAAAAGGGCGAAAGAGTGTCCATTCAGGGATTTGGAGCTTTTGAATTGAGAGAACTAAGAGAAAGGAAAATAAGGAATCCGAGGACAGGAGAGGAGATAGAGATTCCTGTGAGGGGGAAGGTAGTGTTTATTTCGAGGTTTTGATTTGAATTCTAATTGTATTGCTTATGGCTTACTTAAGTATACACTTGAATTGATAGGATAGTGTATGATGTTTCGTGGAGTATCCATAATGTAAAAACTCCAAGATATCATAGCCTTTGTACTACAAGGGTTACTCATACATAAGGAGTAGTGCTGTGTCCAATAACAGGAGAGTAGAGTAAAATGCAAATCTTTTAAAAATACTTTGCTTACTCTACTTTTCATCTTGCTTATAATCTGCTTCTTCACTAACAAGATTTATATCTAACGTATCACTAAAATTACAAAAGATATTACTACAATATACATAAATACGTCCATCGGACATCATTTTCCCTTTAAGTGGAGAACCACATTTAGGACAAAATCCATCTATCATGATAGTTTTATCAACCAACCTTATCATTTTTCTGACCAGCAAAATTGTTCCCAATTTCTGTTCTTTCTTAAATTATAACTCAGCTTGCCATCCTGAAAAAACTGCGATGGTTGGTGTACTCAGATTCTCTGATAAAATTTAGCCAACCTCTAAGCATGGAGTTGCGTATGAGTAAATGGACTGGCAAAGAGATAAGGGAAGCTTTTTTGAAATTCTTTGAAGATAAAGGACACCTTAGAGTAAAAAGCTCTCCACTCATTCCAAAGAACGACCCGACACTTCTATTTACAAACGCCGGAATGGTTCAGTTCAAGGACTACTTCCTTGGAAAAGAGAAACCACCGTTTAAGAGAGCAACTTCCTGCCAGAAGTGTATGAGAGCAGGTGGTAAACACAACGACCTTGAAAATGTTGGAAAAACTGGAAGACACCACACATTCTTTGAAATGCTCGGGAACTTTTCTTTTGGGGACTATTTCAAAAAAGAGGCAATTGAGTTTGCATGGGAGTTGGTTACAAAAGTTTTCAAACTTCCAGAAGAAAGGCTCTACGTCTCAGTCTATGAAAAAGATGATGAAGCTTTTGAAATATGGAACAAGGTAATTGGGCTTCCGGAAAACAAAATCTACAGGCTTGGCGAAAAGGACAACTTCTGGGCAATGGGAGATACCGGTCCCTGTGGTCCCTGCAGTGAAATCTACTACGACAGGGGTGAAGAATTCGCCTGTGGTGAAAACTGTGAAATAGGAACCTGCGACTGTGATAGGTACTTAGAAATCTGGAACCTTGTCTTCATGCAGTACGAAAGGGATGAAAGCGGAAAGTTAACTCCTTTAGCTCACCCATCGATTGACACAGGAATGGGACTTGAGAGAATTGCATCCGTTCTCCAGAACGTTCCGAGCAACTACGAAACAGATTTGATCTTTCCACTTGTTAAGTGGGCTTCTGATTTGAGTGGCATTCCATACGGTAAAGATGAAAAGAGTTCCACCTCAATGAGAGTCATTGCCGACCACCTGAGAGCTCTTGTCTTTCTCATCGCAGATGGAGTTCTCCCATCAAACGAAGGAAGAGGATACGTCCTCCGAAGGATAATCAGAAGAGCCTCAAGACACGGAAGACTTCTTGGAATAGAAAAGCCGTTCCTCTATAGGGGAATTGAAAAAGTTATAGAGATAATGGGTGACGTTTATCCGGAAATAGTTGAAAACAAAGAACTAATAAAGAAAGTAGCGCTCAAGGAAGAGGAGAGATTCTCAAGAACCCTTGAAAGAGGTCTTTACATTCTCCAGGAACTAATAGAAAAACTGAAAAGTAATGGAGAAGATACCATCCCCGGAGAAGAGGTATTCAAGCTCTACGATACATTTGGATTTCCGCTTGACCTTATCCTTGAGGTTGCAAACGACGAAAACTTAAAAGTTGATGTTGCTGGTTTTGAAAAACTCCTTGCTGAACAGAAAGAAAGGGCAAGGAAAGCATGGAAAGGAGGAGTTCAGAAAGTCATATCTCCGGAACTCCAGAAACTCTCTGAAGAGTCTCCATCTATTTTCATCGGTTATGACCACTTGGAGGGAATCGGAAAAGTTACAGGAATTCTCAAAGGAGAGAATCTCGTAGAAGAGGTAAAAGAGGGAGAAGAAGCAATCATCATCCTTGATAAAACGCCTTTCTATCCTGAAAAGGGTGGTCAGGTAGGAGATACTGGAATAATTGAAGGGAGTAACTGTTACTGTGAAGTTTTAGATACTCAAAATATAACCGAAAACCTGATTGGACACCAGGCTACGGTAAAGAGAGGAATAATTAAAGTTGGCGATGTAGTAAATGCCATTGTTAATGAGGAGAGAAGAAAGGCAATAATGAGAGCCCATACAGCAACCCACCTCCTCCACAAGGCTTTGAGAGAAGTTCTCGGAAACCACGTAAAACAGGCTGGTTCCTTAGTTCTTCCTGATAGGTTGAGGTTTGATTTCACACACTTTGAAGCACCAACAGAGGAAGAGCTCAGAGCAGTTGAAGAAACGGTCTATGACTGGATACTAAAAAACTATCCTGTTAAAGTCGAGGAGATGTCTTACGATGAAGCCCTTGAGAGGGGAGCAATTGCCCTCTTTGGAGAGAAGTATGGAGACGTTGTAAGGGTTGTTGACGTTGGAGGAGTGAGTATTGAACTCTGTGGAGGAACACACGTAGAAAGGAGTGGAGATATTGGATTTTTCAAGCTAACCTCTGAATCCTCAATCTCATCCGGAACAAGAAGGGTTGAAGCTGTAGTTGGAAAAGAAGCTTTTAATTATGTGGAAGAGAAGGAAAACCTCATCAAAAACCTGCGGAAAGTTCTTCAATCTCCCGAGGAACAGCTACTACAGAAGCTCCAGAAATTGAAAGAGGAGCTCAAGGAAAAAGAGAGAGAGTTAGAAAAAGTCAGGAGAAAACTTGCAACTGCTGAGGTCAACCAGATAGTTGAAAATGCTCCGGTTATTAACGGTATAAAGGTGGTAACAGCAAAACTCGACGGCTTTGGTGGAAAGGAACTTGCAGAAGTTGCAGACGTTATAAGAAACAAGGCAGGAACTGCTGCCGTTATGCTTGTTGGAATCAAAGATGGTAAAGCAAGCTTACTAATAGCTCTAACAAAAGACTTAACTGATAGATTCAAAGCAGGAGAGATAATCAAAGAAATTGCTCCAATCCTTGAAGGAAGAGGTGGCGGAAGACCTGATATGGCTCAAGGTGGAGTTCAGAATCTAACCCGACTTGAAGAAGCATTTAGTGAATTCAGAAAAAACTTTGAAAATTAGAAGAGAATGGTTTATTGAAATCTGCTCTTAATAATCATAATTTAAAACAAGCCGCAGGGGTGGAGCCTGGCTCCTGAGAGCTCCCTTACGGGAGCAACCCTTTGAACCTGATCCGGGTAATACCGGCGTAGGGAGCGGCGAGTCCTCTCGTCAACTCTCCCTCCTCGGCAAAAAACTCAGGAGGTATTCCATGCAGAACCTTAACGAAATCACAATCTCAAAAGCCATCATTGAATCGTTCATAGTTAAATTAGAGGATCACCTTGAAGTTGATGTGGCAATTGTAGGTGGAGGTCCCTCAGGTCTTGTGGCTGGCTACTACCTTGCAAAGGAGGGATTTAAAGTCTCCATCTATGAAAGGAAGCTCTCCATAGGTGGAGGT
>CAJXJV010000169.1 GCA_913055135.1 uncultured Desulfurobacterium sp.
AACGTTGCCGGTATGAATGTTGAACTGTGGAACTACGATGAGGTGGTTGCAGGTTACGTTGAACTGGCAGGCAAATACTTCTTCTCTCCAGAACTTGTTAAACTGCACGGCGAGATTGTTGAGGTAAAAGGTTATGAATGTGATGACGTTGCAAACGTCTTTGACATTAAGGGAGACTTCATCTGTAAAGTGGAGGGGGAAGAAATCCCCGAAAAAATCAGATCAGAAAAGGAGAGAAGAAAGAATCAACTGCCTCACGAACTATTGAAAATCCTTTATCCGCGGGGGTCGGGAGTTCAACTCCGAGCGAAAGAGCTGTCTCCTGAAGAAAAGAGGAGAATGCAGAAAGAGTTTGAGAGCTATGAACGAGCTTGTAAATCAGTTCAAGCTCTCTACGGTAAACATACAACCGAACATAAGTATAAAAATGGAGGTGAGGGTAGAACCTCTTTACCTTCTCCCGGTTCTTCCAGTAAGATGGAGGATGGGAAAAAATGTAAGAGCTCAATTCCCGAAAGTCTTCATATTTCCAGGGACGCTTTTGTTTCTTTCGTTCAAAGTCTGGAAGGAAATTCAAAAAATAGGAAGTTGTTCCTATCGTATCTATTAAAGCCTTTAATTCAGCTTTATCTTGGGGTTCTACCACTTCCCGAAGCTTTCGACAGGTTAAATCGATTCTGTCAAAAAGTTTCTTCCACTCCATGCGGAAATTATAGCAAAGAGTCCCTTCACTCCAACTCCAACTTTTCTGCCGAGGGTACCTCCATTGCGGACATCCCCAGGCCTGTTTCTCCTCCCCTTAACGAGGCAGGTTCACCCCCGCCTGCCTCCTCTTTTTCACTTACAGAGCACGAAAAGGAAATACTCAATGTTTTGAAAGAAAAAGACAAGGAAAAGGTATGGAAAAAACTGCTGGTAGTGAAAGATACATCCTCTGTAAACCAGAAAGCTAAAAAGTTTGGTCTTTCAAAATCAACAGTAGCAAGGTGGGAAAAGGCATACAAGGAAAGAGGAATAATAGGGCTGATTCCCTGGAAAAGAGAACCTGAAGAGATACCTGAAAGAATAAAGATAGAAGCCGAAAGAATGTTTGCAAATTCCCACATGGCAATCAGGGATATTCACAGAAGGCTCGAAACGGTAATGGCAGAACTGGGGGAATACGTCTCTTACGAAAAGTTAAAGAACTATTTGCTGGAACTCAAAAAAAACTTCAAATACGAGGTAACCCTGAGAAAACAAGGGAGGAGTGCAGCCGTGAAGTTTACGCCGAAGATCGGAAGATGGAAAAAGAAAAATCCGTTTGCTGTGTGGCAGGCTGACCACACGAAGATGGACAACTGGGTCATTTTTTCTGACGGCAGAGTTGACCGTCCCTGGTTTTCTGCTGTCATTGACGAAGCTACCGGTTACATCTTAGCCTGGGAAATATCGGAGAAACAACCGAATGCAAGAGTTACTACTTTTCTCTTCATAGATACGATAGAGAGGTGGGGACTTCCGGAAGCCGTAAGGATAGACAGGGGAAAAGATTTTGTTTCTGAAAGAGTAATGAACGGGTTCAAAGCCCTCGAAGTTGAAGTAATAAAGTGCTATCCGAGAGCTCCCTGGCAGAAAGGACACGTAGAAAACCTAATGGGAATCATAAAGAAGGGATTCTGTCCCCAATTGATGAACTGTTACAGCTACAGGAACCCGAAAGATAGGGAAGCATTACCAAAAGAAAAAGTTCAACCCATTCCCATAAACGATTACATAGTGAAGCTCGGCAACTACATCAAGGACAGGAACGCTCAAATAGCTTATCAGAAGAGGCTCGTTATCCCTGAAGAACCTGCCGGATTTAACCCTCTTACCTATTACTACTTCCTTGAAGAGAAAGAAAGAACTGTTGATAGAGGAGAGATTCACATTGACGGAATCACTTATAGGGCAAAAGAACTTCTTGATTCTAAATGGTTTGGAGAAAAAGTAATCTGCAAGTTAGACGATGAGGATGCTTCTCACATCTGGGTATTCACTCCAGAAGGAGACTTCATCTGTGAAGCATTCGCCGATGGTTCTGAATACCAGGTTCCCCTTGAAGTGCTACGGGAAGAGAAGAAAAGACTTGCCAGAAACAGAAAGGTAATAGCCAGAGCAAAAGAAGAAATCGTAAAGGTGAAAACAGAGCAAAAAGCAAGAAAGCTCCAGGACGTTAAAGCTTCTCAGGAAAATTACGAAAAGGTAAACCGTTCTAAAGCGGAGTGGGATAAATCACTGAGAGAATTAGAAAGAACGGAGAAACCTCTTGAAATCCCGGAAGTTTTCAGGAGTGGAGAAGTAATCACGTTCCTTTACAAGAACAGAGACAGAATTTCAGAAATTCCAGAGTGGGTAATCGAAAAATTCAATGAAATCAAAGTAAACCCAAGATATTCAAGGATTTACAAAGAAGAAATAAAAGCTGTGGAGGAAGCCCTCACTTCCTCCACAAAGGGGGTTAAGTAATGGAAAAGTTAGCACTGACAACAGCGGTAAAAATGCTATCAGACATCTGCTATGAACTTAAAGAATATGCCGAAATGGGAATAGAAGCAATAGGCTTAATGTACGGAGTATATGGGATAGGAAAGACAAAAGCTTCTCAGCTTGTATCAGACCCCACAAATGAGGACCACATACCGTTTGTTGCAAGAATAAAGTGCGACCCTGGAATCAAAACTCCGGCTCAGTTTGTTAGAGCGATAGCCTCAGCGATAAAAGCACCTCCTTCCAGAAACTACCACGAAGGAAAAATCCTGCTTAGAACAAGAATCAAACATAAAGCCCAATATGTTTTTGTCTTAGATGAAGCAGGTTTTGTCCTGAGAAAGAGAGAAACAGCACTTGCAATAAAAGACATTCTTGAAGAATACATGACCCCATTTGTTCTTCTCGGAAATGAAGAGCTTCCTGCACTGGTTGAAAAGTATGGTGGATTGAATGAAAGGGTTAAGAGAAGAGTAAACCTTGACGTAGTAACAGAACTTGACGTCAAAGCAATTTTTGACTCTCTCAGCATTCCACAGGAAGAAGAACTTATAAAAACCGTTTATGGACTTGTTAAGAAAAAGAATGCTTCAATCCTGAAGCTTTCAGCAGCTCTCAAACTTGCCTACTTAGAAAACAAAAAACTAACAAAGAAAGCCATAGAAGAAGCTCTGGATAGAGTAATTCTGGGGGTGTAGGGATGATTCTCCAGATTTACGAAGAGATTTACAAAAGAAAAACCTTTACTATCCCCCAGATAGTTGATGCCCTTATGCCGGAGTATGGAATATGTGGAAGGGATTACATAAGAAAAATGGTAAGCCAGGCAGTATTTAAGCTGGTAAGAGAAGGACAGGTCAGAAAAATCGGCGACGATCCTGTGGTTTTTGAAAACCTTTATCCAACAACTGAAGACCCTGTGGAAGTAAACAGCAAAATCTGTCCTGTATGTGGAAAAAAGTTTTATCCAAGAAGGGGAATTCAGGATAAGTACTGTTCTCGCAGATGCTACGAAAAAGCAAAAACTACAAGAAGAAAAGCAGATACCAGAAAAAGGGTAAGAGCGTATATGCACTCGGCGGATGAGAAAGCAAAAAATAAAGGAAAGAAGTGGACACATTCGGATGATCAGCTTCTAAGAGAGCTACTTGAAGAAAATATGACTCATAAGGAAATAGCCGAAAAGCTCGGGAGGACTGTCTACTCGGTCAGATGGAGAGTTCAAAAACTCGGATTAGCAGGAGGGGTAAACCATGGCTAATGGAACATTTGAAGAAATTACAAAGCTTGGGATTCAGAACAGGAGACCAGACCTTT
>CAJXJV010000170.1 GCA_913055135.1 uncultured Desulfurobacterium sp.
TACGATGTTAGTGTCAGGAAAATCAAGAAGTTCTTGTTTCAATTCCTCATAGGTACGCTTCAAACACAGTTGACCCTTCAAAGATTGTGCCTGAATTAGAAGTGTTTCAATTCCTCATAGGTACGCTTCAAACCCACTTCCTTCCCTATTCTGAAGTCAAAGAACGACAATCTGTAATTAAATATTAGCACAATTTGATATGGAAAGTCAAATTCTGGAATCCTCCTTAAGACATTTATACAACTCTAATAAATCCAACGAAACCCATTGTATCTCTTCAAGTTCCTTTAATAAGAAATGATTTTTGATTCCCGAAATTGTTTTAAGAAAATATGAACTCTTCAGATGAGGGCTTTTCAACACCAAGAGTTTCCCTCTCGTAATACTTTTTTGTCCTGAACTTATAAATCACAACTGAATCCTCATTTTCATCCATTATGTTTTCGAGCTCATTTATCAAATACCTGAGCTGAGCTTCTGTCATTTCTCCTTCAAAAACAGATCTCTGAACGTGAACAAGATACTTCCTGCATACTTTCAAGAATTTCTGAACCCTTTTCTCATTCGCATCATAGACAAGAATCACAAACATATCACCACCACATTACAAAAGGAGTATAAGCTTCATCTTCTATCAAATGTTTCATTAGCTTGTAACATTCGAGCCTTATTAACCGCCGAAAAGAGACCTTTCTACCAAGCTTTTTGTGTTTTATGGTTGAAGAGAGCTTTTCTTCAAAAGCTCTTATAAATTTTTCTTTCCCTTCTTTGTTAAGATAACAAACCCCAACTTCTCTTTCAAAATGTTCTTTTTTTAAAGTTCCTCTATTTATGAGAGAAAAGATTACTCTATCAACAATTATGGGCTTGAAAATCTCTGCTATATCAAGATTAAGGCTAAAACTTCTCATATTTGTTTCATGAAGATAGCCGATTCTCGGGTCAAGATGGGTTGAATAGATTTCAGAAAGCACTTTTGTATAAAGAAGTGTATTACCAAAACTTATGAGAGCGTTTATTTCATCTTCCGGAGGTCTTTTGGTTCTTTTTGTAAATGGAAAGTCCTTCAAGAAGATAGAAAAGGAATTATAGTAGAGCTCCCTGATATTTCCCTCTATTGCCATAAGCGAAGGTATATCCTCAATTTCATTTATTAAGTCAATGAAAGAAGCTATATCTTCAATAACTTCTTTCAGCTCTGGAAACTTTGAAACATAAGCTTTTAGATTCTTTGTAATATTCAAAGCAGCACCGATTACAAAGCTCTTTGCTAAACAGAGTCTTAATTGTGGATCAAGTCTATGTTCAGCCTGCTTCAAAATGACATAACCTGAATTCAAATGTTCTCTCGGATAGTAAGTTCCAACGTAGTACCCGTAATGGTTATAAAAATGAACAGGAATCTTACACTGAGTTAAAAATTCTAAAGCTCTCTTGTTTATGTCCAGTTCTCCAAAAACTTCTATTTCCGAAATTCCATTTACAGGAACTACCTTTTTGTCTCCCTTCTCAGGGATAAAAACGAGCGTGTTCGCTTCCCTCTTGAGCTTCCCCGATTTAAGGAGTATTAGCGGTTTCCTCATCCTCAGCTCCAGCAAAATTCTCTGTATGCACAGTTTTTACAGTATCTGGTTTTCGTAGCCGGCGGAGGAGTCAGGCTATTGACTATCTGCTCGATTTCCCGAACAGCTTTTTCTACTTCTTTTTCAAGTTCCGCGGTTAGTTTTACTCTTATTCTTTTCCTTTCTTCAGGAATTAAAAGCTCCCCTTCAAGTCTTTCTCCTTTTACAGTCTTCAAATAGTAGAGATAAAAAGTTAACTGCATTTTCGCACTTTCAAGGTATTTAGAACTCTTTTTTATCTCTCCTATTACTTTCCTTCCTTCAAGAACGTCTATCTTAATTTTGTTATCAACTAAGAGCTCCTTTTTAAACTTCCTGTAGTATTCCTCATGAACAAGCCTGCCAATGGATATAAACTCATTCTCCTGCGGTGGTTCTATTCCGTGAGCGATAAGCCAGACCTCCCTCTTGCAGATATAGTAGTACCAGATAAGCGTTCCATTAGCAATGAAATTACTTAGCTCTTTTTCTACCAAATTAAATCAGGCTCCTTTAATCCTGTTTTTCCGTAATAATCGTTTAAGTTTTCTATCGGAACGTAGTAAAAGTTCAAAATTTCGCAGATAGGAGGTTTTATTTTCCCTTTAAGGTTAACTTTGATTACATAGTCGTAAAACTGAGGTTTAAGTTTTAGAAATTCTTTATATGCAAAACGTTCGCCATTTTTAAGCCTTTTAACTATATTCTTCATCTGCTCCCAGATAAAAACAGCTTCTTCATTGAGCTGGATAAAAACCTCTTCTCCGAAGTCATCTTTTATCAAGTCTATATCTTTAATTACTGGAACATCTTCCTTACTGCAAAATCGCAGATACTTAACAGCTTCAAAAAGAGGCTTTATATCTCTTTCAACATCAACTGCTTTTTTCTCAATGACCTCAAAATATCTCTCAGTAAGATTGAGAAAATCTTCCTCTGTCAGGAAATTTTTTCCTTTTAGAACATCGAGAGTGGCAGAACAAAGAATTGAGTCGTAAATGTAACTCCAGTAAAAACGGCTATTTTCTTCATCAAAGAGCTTGATTACCTTAAACAAACCTGCTTTCTCTCCGTTTCTATTGCACCTTCCAGCAGACTGATTGAGAGAGTCAAAGGGAGCAAAATCCCTTACGACAACGTCAAAGTCTATATCCACTCCAGCCTCTACAACCTGAGTAGAAACTAAGTATTTAACCTTTCCCTCTTTAATTTTCCTGAGTCTTTCACGTCTTTCAAAAGGCGTTACTGCTCTTGAAATGTATTCAACTTCTTCATCAACAATTTCGCAGAGTTTTTCATAAAGTTCCCGGGAAGAACGGATAGTATTGAGAATAAAGAGGTGGCTTTTCCCTTCCTTTATTTCAAAAGAAGATAGGAACTCATCAATTGTTTGCTTCCGTAAATCCATCTCTACGTTATATCTATTAAGCCCTATAAAGAACTTTTTATCAGCCAGCTCCACATATTCTTTGAAAATTTCAGGTTTTGTAGCTGTCATAAAAATTACATAGAAGTCCAGCTTTTCAGATAGCTCTTTGATAACCGCTTCTAAGAGCTTCCAGTACTCTACCGGAATCGTCTGAATTTCATCAAGGATAAGGATTGTCTTTGAAAGGCGAGAAAACCTTAGAGCTCCACTTCTGTTTTCTGGAAAAATAGCATTAAAAAGCTGAACCAATGTTGTTATAACAATCTCGCTTTCCCAGCTCTCAGTTAAAACTTTCGCAACATCAAAAGGAAGAGTCTCATTCTCGGTCTTATAATCAAAATCTGTAAGGTGATGGTGCTTCAGTATTAATTGAGAGTCTGCCAATCCCAGAGCTTCATTTAGTTTTTCTTTCAAAACTTCAAAATTCTGGTCAATAATGGAAAGAAACGGCAAAGCATAGATTATCCTGAAAGTTTTTCCTTTTTTTTCTTTCAAAAGTTTTCTCATTTTAAGAGCATATAAAAAGCCTGTAAAGGTCTTTCCAAAACCTGTAGGAAGATTTATTGAGTAAATTCTCTTTTCAGGATTAAATTCTTTTGAGAGAACCGACTCTTTTGCCTCCTGTCTCTTTCTGTCTATCGGACGTCTTTGAGGAATAGAGTCTATAACCTCCTTTACTCTATCGTAGGGAATATCTGAAATTTTCCTTTCCACTGCTCCAGCCGCATCTCTTCTATCTGCAAAAAGGAGGGAAGAGTAGATAGAAAGGAAATTCACATACA
>CAJXJV010000171.1 GCA_913055135.1 uncultured Desulfurobacterium sp.
ACAAGCATTAGAAGGTGATATGAAAAATGAAGTTTTGCCTAAAAATATTCTTATGATAGGACCTACTGGTGTAGGAAAAACGGAAATTTCAAGAAGACTTTCTAAATTAGCTGAAGCACCTTTTATTAAAGTTGAAGCTACACGATTTACAGAAGTAGGTTACGTGGGTAGAGATGTAGAACAAATAATTAGAGATTTACTTGAAATCGCAATTGCTATTGAAAAAGAAAGAATGAGAAAAGAAGTATACACAAAAGCACAACAAGCTGCTGAAGAAAGAGTTCTTAATACTCTTGTAGGAAATAAAGCTAGCGTTGCTACTAGAGAAAGTTTTAGAAAAAGATTAAGAAGTGGCGACCTTGACAATAATGACATAGAAGTTGAAGTAAGTGATATGTCAAGTATGCCAAGTTTTGAAATACCTGGAATGCCCGGAGCAAACGTTGGGATGATAAATGTATCAGAAATGCTAGGAAAACATGTTAAAAAAGGCAAAAAGAAAAAAATGACAGTAAAAGAGTCACACGAAATTTTAATTGCGGAAGAATCAGATAAAATGATTGAACAAGATGCAATTATTAAAACAGCAAAAATTTCAACTGAAAATAATGGAATTGTTTTTTTAGATGAAATTGACAAAGTGTCAGCAAGAAGTGATCGTATTGGAGGAGATGTTTCAAGAGAAGGTGTACAGAGAGACCTTTTACCAATAGTTGAAGGTAGTAAAATCTCAACAAAATATGGTCTTGTAAGAACAGACCACATCCTTTTCATAGCAGCAGGAGCTTTCCATATTGCAAAACCTTCAGATCTTCTTCCTGAACTCCAGGGTAGATTCCCCATAAGGGTTGAACTGAAACCTCTAACAAAAGAGGACTTTGTGAGAATCCTCACAGAACCCAAAAATGCCCTTACAAAGCAGTACAAAGCGCTCCTTGAAACCGAAGGAGTTGAAATAGAGTTCACCCCGGATGGAATAGAAGAAATCGCCCGTATTGCAGAAGAGGCTAACACAAAAGCTGAAAATATTGGAGCCAGGAGGCTTCACACAGTTATAGAAAAGCTATTAGAGGAGATCTCGTTCAATGCTCCTGAAATGAAGGGAGAGAAAATTACCATAGACCAGGAATACGTAAGAAGCAAGTTAGAGGACATAATCGAAAACGAAGACTTAACCAAGTACATCCTCTAAGGATAGAGAGAGATGGAGAACCGATGAGTCTTGAAAAGATCGTTTCAAAGGTTAAATCCTTAAATGTTGATGCCTATCTGACTTTAGACAAGGCTGAAAACTTCTACTTAACTAAGTTTAAATCAACTTTTGGTATATCTCTGATTACTTCCACAGGAAAACTGCTATTTCTCACTGACGGCAGATATTTAGAGAAAGCAAAGAAAGAAATAAAAGCTTTCGAAATCTTAGAGTGGAAAAGCTGGGAGAAATTTTTTGAAACACTTAAATCTGAGAAGATAGAAAGTATTGCTGTTGATCCAAACAGATTAAAGCTCTCTATCTATCGGAAGCTATCAGAAAATCTACAAGTAAAAGAAGAAAACAAATTCCTTGACGAATTCAGAGCGATAAAAAGCGCAGAGGAAATTTCTCTCATTACAAGAGCCATAAACATTGCAGAACTTGCCATCAAAAGCGTTCTTCACATTCTAAAACCTGGAATAACAGAAAAGGAATTCCGTAAAGAACTGATAACTGCCTTTTTCAAGTATGGAGGAGAAGGAGAAGCTTTCACGAGCATAGTTGCATCCGGGAGAGGTTCGGCAATTCCCCACTGGGAAACCTCAGACAAGGAAATTAAAGATGGGGATGCTGTAATCGTTGACTTTGGAACTATTTATAAAGGTTACGTTTCGGATATAACAAGGACTTTTTTGATCGGGAATGTTCCTGATGAAATTAAACGAATCTATGAAGTTGTTAGAGAGGCTCAAGAAATTGGAATCAAATCTCTAAAAGCAGGAAAAAGCTGTAAAGAGATTGACCTTGCAGTCAGAAACTACATAGAGGAAAAAGGATATGGTGAATATTTTGTCCACTCCACTGGACACGGTATAGGAGTCGAAGTCCATGAATTACCTACCCTCTCAAAGAGATCTGACGAAATTTTAAAGTCCGGAATGGTTGTAACCGTCGAACCCGGAATTTACATTCCTGAGCTCGGCGGAGTGAGAATAGAAGATGACTGTTTGGTTACTGAAGAAGGTACATTTGTACTCTCTAACCTGTCCAAGTAATACCAATTCCAATTTAAATGTATTTACTTACAAACTCCTTTAATCTCTGGCTTATATCAAAAATTTTCGGTGTTTGATTTAGAACTTCTTTAAAGAGTTCATTTACATTTTCCAGAACATATTCGTGAGCTATTAGATTCCTGGTATCTCTAAGCAACAGCAACTCATCAGCATTCTCAATTATTTCCAATTTTTCAAGATAATTTGCCACATCGATTAATGTATTTTTCTCTTCCCTCAGAAACCTCAAAAGAGCTCTTATTACTCTTGCAGTCAATATATCAACAGTTCGGGCAAATCTCGAAGTTAAAGCTTCAAACTCTATCAGCTCCTGAGAATTATAGTTATCTTTTACCCCTATTTTCTTACACTTCTCGTAGGATTCTATAAGGTATGATAGACTCTTTTCAAGCATTTCCAGACTTTCCTGGAGTAATTCTCTTTTTTCATCCTTCAAAGTTTCACTCCCTCTTTTAAAGCCAATTCTTTAAAAGCCGATTCTTCATCTCTTGAGAACGAAACAATATCAAGTTTTTGTTCCCCAAAACGCTTAAAAAACTCAATACGAATCTTTCTCTTCTCAGGAAGAGTTAATTTTCTGTTTCCAATAACCAAAATGTCTATATCTCCACCTCTCTTATAATGATAAACCCTTGAACCAAAGAGATAAACTTCAGCATCTGGCAGAAGCTTTTTTATTTCATCTCTCAAGAAATCAGCCATTTCTCTTTTTAAACGCATTAGCTTTGAACCTTTCAACTAATTTTTCACTGTTGATAAAACACTCCTCAACCTCACCAATAGTTAATCCTGCTCCAACTCCAACCTTTATAGCAAAACTTCTCGGTATCAAATCACCAGGAGAGTGGGCATCAGTATTAATAACAAGTCTTGCTCCTATTTCTTTTGCCAGTTTAACTACATGACCATTTGTTATGTTGTGTCCCTTCCTTGCCGTTATCTCCAGATAAATATCATTTTCCACTGCGAGTTCAACTTCCTCTTTTGTTATTAATCCCGGATGAGCAAGAATATCTGCTTTCCCCTCAATTGCAGCTCTGTTTGTTCCCGGAGCCACAGGCTCAACAACAGTCTCTCCATGAACAACCACAATTTTAGCTCCTGCTTCCCTGCACTTTTGAATCAATTCAGGAATCTTAACAGGTGGCACATGGGTAATCTCAACTCCAGGAATAACAGTTAAGGATGTGTTTTCATTTAAAATATCCACTGTTTCATAAAGTCTTTCAAGAACAAACCTGTAGTTTGAGTAGTCAACATGGTCTGTTATTGCCAGAGCTCTATAACCTATGCTTTCAGCTCTTCTTACAAGTTCACTTGGAATGAGCTCTCCATCACTAAAAATTGTATGGGTGTGAAGGTCTATCATTTTCTCTTTCCCTAGTGTGATTAGATATTAATTATAATCCAACTTGCTGCTGGTAGGATGCAAGAACAGGAGGGTGTTTGAAAAATCACTAAAACAAACACAGCACACAGATTAAACAGAACAAACTTCGCAAGAACAAACAACACAGCAATATGAAAACTCT
>CAJXJV010000172.1 GCA_913055135.1 uncultured Desulfurobacterium sp.
TAAAACAAACTTTTGGTATAGAATCTGAGATGGAAGTGGATGCATTCTCTAAAAAAAATGAATTTGTTCCTGAAATAGATAAAAAAGGTGAGAAAATTACAGTTAGATTAAAAGTAAAAGAACGTTTTCCCATTGTTCCGATTCCAAAGTTCAGAATTAAAACCGATGACTCTTTCAGAACAGGAATGGAAATAAGAGATTACAATCTTGGAGGAATGGGACATCACTTATTTGTTGGCTATACCAGATGGTTCAGGAATGAAAACGATGAAAAAAATGCTTATTTGTACAGTAAATTTTACAAGGTTTTGGAAGATAAGGTTGATATCGGTGCAGGTGTGAATTTTTATGAAAGCCATAACAACAATTTTGTAAAGGATGGGACAGTTATTGGAAAGTATGATCTAAAAATCCTGAGAACAAATTTTTACCTTACAAAGTATCTGGATGCAGAAAAGATTCACAGAATAACCGCTGGCTTAAGACCGGAATTCATCCGGTATTCTGACTGGATAAGAGATATTGACGAATACTACATAGATTTCAGTTACACTGTAGACAAAACCACAGATATGGTTTACTACACTAAGGGTAGTTTTTTCTATGTCTATGCTGAACTTGCACAGCCAATTCTATCTTCGGTTTTTACCGGAAGGCTAATAGCTTCATACAGTAACTCCGTCAGGAGAAGAGAGGTTGACACTATCACCTACGGGATTTCTGCTGGCACAAAGGTTGGATATTCAGGAAACGGATTTATTCTAAACGCAGGAATCCCCGGCTATACATCAGAAAAAGTGGGAGGGAAAAGGTTCCTCTCTTTCAACATTTCCTATCGAATGGCTGTTGTCGGTAAATCGGTATTTTTAAAGCCTACCATTGCCGGTGGAGATGCGTTTAGCAATAAACCAGATGATCTTCTCCTCAGTCCCGGAATAGAGATAGAGGCTTTCTGGGCAAAGTTAGTAGATGGTATCATTAGGTTTAGAATTTTTAAGGGTATCGGGAATGGAAGTGATACCCAAACCTCTCTAAAATTTGGCTTCAGGTGGTAGTATGAGAGTTTCTGTAATCCAGTTCAAATCCCGGCTGGGTGACATAGACACAAATATTGAGAGAACAGTAGCTTTTGTGAAGGATGCAATAAAGGAAGGAGCTGAGCTTTGCCTTTTTCCGGAACTTTCCCTGACGGGCTACAACCTGCAGGATATTACTTTCGAAGTCGCCTTGAAAAGAGATGATAAGAGGCTGATACCACTTTTAGAGCTCAGCAGAAAAGCTGGAATCATAGTTGGTTTAATAGAGGAAGATGAAAACCACGTTTTTTACAACTCAGCTTTCTACTTAAAAGATGGTGAAATCAAACACATTCATAGAAAGGTCTATCTTCCCACTTACGGGATGTTTGACGAAGGAAGATTTACGGGGTGCGGAAGAAAGGTTGATTCATTTGAAACGGGATATGGAAAAGGTTCAGTGCTTATCTGTGAGGATCTCTGGCACTTTTCAAATCTTTATCTCGCATTTCTTCAGGGAGTGAAGTTTGTCTTCGCTCTTTCCTCAAGCCCGGGGAGGGGTTACAAGGACGCAAGGATGTTTGGTAATGCAGAAGTCTGGATGAATATGGGAGAGTTCTATTCAAGAATGATGGGAACTTACTTCTTCTATGCCAACAGGGTTGGTGTTGAAGACGGCTTTGTATTTTCTGGTAAATCTTTTGTTGCTGATCCTTATGGAAGGATAATTGCTGAGGCTTCAAGCTTTGAGGAAGAGATTTTAACTGTTGATGTTGATGAATCCCTCATAAGATCTGCTCGCATCAATCTGCCTCTTCTAAGGGATGAAAAACCCGAAATTGTATTAGAAAACCTGCGGAGAATCCTCAATGAAGGATAGATTGATTGAACTCCTGAAGATAGAAGATAAAGAATTCATAAGGAACGTTCTGATCCACTTTATTCGGGAAGAGTTTTACAAAGCAGGGTTCAGAAAGGCAGTCATAGGTATATCTGGCGGTGTTGACTCTGCTCTCTCCACTTTCCTGGCAGTTATGGCTCTGGGAAAGGAAAACGTAATTGGAATATCCATGCCTTACAAGACCAGTTCTAAATCATCTGTAGAGGATGCAAGACTTGTGGCAGAGGTTCTGGAAATTGAGTTTCACGAAATAGATATAACTCCTCAGGTAGATGCCTACTATGAAAGATTTCCGGACGCAGACAACATAAGACGTGGCAACAAAATGGCAAGAGAAAGGATGAGTATCCTCTACGATTTTGCCCACTGGAAAGGAGCTTTAGTTCTTGGAACGAGCAACAAGAGTGAACTTCTCATAGGATACTCCACCCGCTGGGGAGATGGTGCCCACGATATCAACCCCCTTGGGGACCTCTATAAAACTCAGGTCTGGGAAATGGCTGAGTTTGTGGGAGTTCCTGAAAGGATAGTAAAGAAAAAACCTTCTGCTGATCTCTGGCCTGGACAAACAGACGAAGGAGAAATTGGTCTTTCCTACCATCTTCTCGACCAGATTCTTGTGGGATACGTTGATCTTAGACTGAGGGAAGAAGAACTCATTAAAGCTGGATACAGTGAACAGATTGTGAAAAAAGTTTTAAAGATGGTTCAAAGATCTCAGTATAAGAGAAAAGTGCCTATAATTTGCAAAATTGCCCAGAGGACTGTTGATAAAGATTTCCTCTACTTCAGAGACTGGGGGCTGTAAATGGTTCTGGATTTCAAGGAGCTTGGAGTTTTCGGAGCAAGGGAGCTGAAGAAAAAGGGTGCAGACTACGGTGACCTCTTCTTTGAAAAGAGATTTACTTTTTCAGCCAGATGCGAAGAAAACAAAATAGAAAACGTCTCCTGCGGAATAGAAATTGGAGTTGGAATAAGGTATATCAAGAATCTTAAAACCTATTATGGTTTTACGAATAAACTCACAGAAGAATCAATAAGAGAAGTAATTGAAAACCTTGCTTCTGCGTCTTCAGTCGAAAAAGAGGTTGTTCTTGATTTCGAAGTGAAAGAACAGCGTTGCACTCATTTCATTGACGGTATGGACTTTGATGTTCCTGTAGAGAAGAAAGTTGAACTTCTTTTAAGGGCAAACGAAGAGGCAAGATCTCACGGGGATAGAGTAAAGCAGGTTACTGTTGTTCTAAGAGATTCTATACAAGAAGTAACGATTGTTAATACAAACGGAGATATTGTTGAAGACGTAAGACCAAGAGTGGTTTTTTACACTCTTGTAGTTGCTTCAGATGGAAGGATTCTTCAAACAGGTTATGAGCCAGTGGGACACTTAGGAGACTATTCCATTTTTGAGAAGTATCCACCCGAAAAGATAGCAAAATTAGCTGCAGAAAGAGCTTTAAAAATGCTCAAAGCGAAACCTGCACCAGCAGGAAAGTTCACAGTGGTAATTTCCTCAAAAGCTGGTGGAACAATGATTCATGAAGCTGTGGGACATGGTCTTGAGGCAGATCTTGCTAATCAGGGTTTATCCGTTTACTCAGGTAAAATCGGACAGAAGGTAGCTTCTGAGCTTATAACCGTAATTGATGATGGAACAATGCCAGGGAAGTATGGTTCTTCTGGATATGATGATGAAGGAATTCCTACACGGAAAAACATTTTGATAGAAAACGGAGTTCTCAGAGGATTCATGTACGACCTGACGGTGGCAATGAAATCAGGGGAGTTTTCCACGGGTAACGGTAGAAGACAATCCTACATGCACGTTCCGATTCCAAGGATGACAAACACTTATATAGCTCCCGGTGATACCGATCCA
>CAJXJV010000173.1 GCA_913055135.1 uncultured Desulfurobacterium sp.
CTTACCAAGATTTAATAGGCTTTTTAAACTGGTTAATTAATTCTTGAATCCTGACAGAACTTTAAATTTCCTTCCCATGTCAACTATTAGTGTAAGGGCGGTTATAGCGTCTTCGGGCGACAGGAACCGTTCTATTCCTTCAGAAAGCAGGAACTCTGATTGAGGTCTGATTTCGATTGATGTGAGATATCCTGCAAGGAGATTTTTGAGATGGGAGAAATCGACTCTTGAGGTGAGGTCAACTTCACCGATAAACCTTAGATAGTCCCTTTCAATTCTATTTTTCCTGAAAGATAAAAACGTGCCCTCTCTTCTGTTCCGTAAATTTTTGCAGAAATCTCCATAGTCTATCGTCAGAAAATAGCCACTCTGGAACTTTTTAAAAAGGTTCTCTAAGAAAGAATTCCAGCCAGTAAAGAGACTGTACTCACAGCCCTCTTCTGGTTCGCAGGAAATTTCCTCTGTGAATGGGATTGTATCCTCAAAGAGTTCATTTCCTTTTTTCCTTAGCACTACTTCACGGAGTTCTCCGTTGATTTTCCTTATCCTTTTAAACGGAAATGCATCGAAGAATTCGTTGGAAATTACAAAACCTGAAAAGTTTTCTATTTCGTTAAGGTTTTCCACAATTTTGACTCCATGAACAATCTCCTTAGCAACGTTATTCTTTTCGAGTATTATGTACTCTTCTACTGGTAGGGAAGAGAGGATATCCTTTGCAAGAAAGCCCTTCCCGCCGCCCAGTTCAAGTATTCTGAGAGGAATATTCCTCTCTTCAGAGATTTTTCTGATGTGGTTTGCGATGACTTTTCCAAAAATTGATGAAAGCTCGGGTGCGGTAAAGAAGTCTTCGCCGGGAACAGGTTTTGTTCTTTTTTTAGTGTAGTAACCATACTCAGGATGGTAGAGAGCTAAGTAAACAAATCTATCAAAAGTGACAAATCCTTTTTTTTCTATTTCGGTTTTAAGAATCTCTCTCAGCATATCGTATAGACTCCTCCTTCTTTTCTTACAAATCCCGATATTTCCATCTCCAGCAGAAGGGTCATGAGGGTTGAGATGTCGGCTTCGAGCTCATCTGCAATCTGATCGACTGTGAGAGGAGCTCTGGATAAAAGTTCGTAAATCTCCTTGAACTTTTCAGGTATCTGTTGTTTGAAATGGAATTTTTTCAAAAACGGCAACTCGTCAAATATGTCTTCAGGTTCAAGAAGGGGGATAGCTCCTTCCTTTATTAATCTGTTTGTTCCTCTACTGAGGCTTGAGTCTATGTTTCCCGGGACCGCAAAAACTGTTCTTCCCTGTTCCGCTGCAAAGTTAGCTGTTATCAGAGCTCCACTTTTTTCTCCTGCCTCGACTACTATAACGGCATGGGAAAGACCGCTTATTATTCTGTTCCTTCTTGGAAAGTTCTCTTTCGATGGTTTTGTCCCGAGGGGAAACTCGGAAACGATGGCACCTCCTGTTTCAACTATTTTCTCTGCAAGTCCTGCATTTCCTTTTGGATAGATGAGATCAACACCACTTCCAAGAACCGCTATAGTTTTTCCATTTCCTTTGATGGCTCCTCTATGGGCAGCGGAGTCTATTCCATACGCAAGACCACTGACGGTGGAGATGCCATTTTCTGAGAGAAACTTTCCAATCGAAAATGCGATCCTCCTTCCATAGTCCGAAGTTTTCCTTGAACCGACCACTGCAATGCAGGGTAATTTGGGAAAGGTTCCTTTAATGTACAGGACTATTGGAGGTTGATGGATTTCTTTGAGCAGTGGTGGATACTGTTCTGAGCACAATGGAACTATCTCAATTCCAAGTTTTCTAACATTTTCTATCTCTTTTTCAGCTTTTAGCAGTTCTCTATCCAGTTCAATCTTTTCTTCTTTCAGAGCTTCAGATAGATTACCATATTTTTCAATAAGAGAGATGTATGAGCGGGGACCGAAACCTTTTTTGAAGAGAAGGGCAACAGAGATTAGAATCTCTTCCATCAGATAATCCTTATTGCTGAAAGTATCCTTTTGTCTGTTTTTTCTTTCCTGTAGGAGTAGAATAGGTCATTGTTACACACTGTACACTTGTTTATCTCTTCTATTTCGTAAACTCCAGCAGCTCTGAGCTGGATTCTGTTTGCTTCTTTGAGATCAAAAAGGTATTTACCACTTTCTGTTTTCCTGAAGCAATTTGAGTATTCTCCGGGGAAAAGGGAGAAAACGTCGTTTCCAACTTCGTAACAGTTTCCGCAAATGGAAACTCCAAGTATTGCTTTCTTAATTGATGAAAACTTAGAGACGTATTTGACAGCATTAAAAGTTATTCCCTTGAGAGTTCCTCTCCATCCAGCGTGGACTATCCCAACCACTCCTTCTCCGATCAGGAATACAGGAAGACAATCAGCAGTTAGAACCCCAATCCAGAAGTTCTTGCTGTCTGTAATTAAAGCGTCTGCTTTAGGTCTGCGGTTTATCGAACGACCTACAAAAGCAACGTTATTTTCGTGGATTTGAATAGGCTTTATAACAGGTATTCCTTTGATTTCTTCTATTTCTCTACCGTCGTAAGGTTTTTGTGAAATGAATATTTCATATTTCATAATGCTAAAATTTTAACATGGCGGAGATAAAGATTACTGTCAGGATAAAAAAGAAAAACATACCGGCGATTTACCATTTGAAGCCCTCTGAAGCATTTTCTCTTTTCAGGGAGAAACTTTTAGAAATTGTCGAGCAATTGCCTTCAGACAGGGTTACAAATCGTGCGATTAAAGAGATATTTAGAAAGCAAGGAAGGAAGAGATTAAGTCTTCTTGAGAGGAAGTTTAAGAAATTGGATTCTTCTTCAGTAATGAAAAAAAAGGTGATTTACAGTTCTTTTTATAGGGTTTTTCAAAGACTGCGTTGGGCAGAGGAGTCAGGAAGTGAAAGAGAAATTGAGTTACGGGTCTGGGCTACTTCTTCAATAGACTATCTCTATGAGGTGGTAAGGCTTCTGGAGGAAAGAGAATGATAGAAAAATCGAGCTATTGGGTTCTTCAGGAAGTTTTCGTTGACCCGGGAGTTGCCGGCAAGAGAATGGATTGTGATTTGAACCTCAAAGTTGTAACGGATGTAAAAAGGGAAAAGGAAAACTGTAGAGTAACAGTTGAAATATTTGGTTCACTTACTTCTGGTGATGAGCAAATTGCAAATGTGCGGTTTGTCAATATTACGAATTTAATCCTGAACAGGAAGGTAACGAACAAAACGATTTCCAAGAAGGTAATGAAAAATAAGGTAGAAGAACTTATTTCTTTAATTCCTATCTATCTGATAAAAGCGGGGATAACGGTAAGGGAAGTAGAGTATGAGCTGTAGCTGTAGAAAAGGGGAAAGACTTAAAAGAATTGAGACAGCAGAGATAAGAGAGCTTTTGAAGTTCTTATGGTGCTTTTTCTTACTCAGGACCTGGAGATACATTTGCCGACCTATTACAATGTCAAAAAAATGACCGACAATTTTTTGAATGACAAAATTAATGGTATGACTGCTGCATGGGTGTCTCAAGTGTCTTTTAAACCCAGACTTTTAGCAGTAGCTGTTGCTCCTCAAAGATATACTTATGAACTAATTAAAAACTCAGGCATGTTCTGTATAAATGTTTTAGGAAAGGATCAAATAGAACTTGCCAAGCATTTTGGTTTTAAAAGTGGAAAAAATGTAAATAAATTTGAAAATATTTCCTATAAACTTTCTATGAATGGTTGCCCTGTGCTGAAAGATGCTTT
>CAJXJV010000174.1 GCA_913055135.1 uncultured Desulfurobacterium sp.
GGGCTGTATCCCCGCTTTAAAAAGCGGGGTTTTAGCCCGTCGTTTTTCTATAAAGGCAGAGCTGAATGGAGCAGGGAGATGCAGAAGTATGGCAACTTCTCTATTAAAGGGTTTCAGATATTCAATGTAGAAATCAAGGAGAACCCTGAATTCTGTCTTTTCAAAAATTATTTCGGGATTATCAGGCATCAGTTCAAGGAGTTTTACAATTGAAAATGGATGTCTGCCGAAAGTTCTTTCTATTTCTGGTTCTCTATCAATAAGCCACTTAATCTTTTCAAGGTTTCTCTCATCTCTTAGCAGTTTTCTTAAAAGGAGCTTAACTTCTCCTTCTGTAAAGTCCGATACAACAATTTCGTTTTCAAGTGGCACTCTTTCGTTTTTATATATTCTCAGTCTGCTTGAAAGAAAAAGAGTTATTGACTTTCTCTTTGTCAGCTCACCTATCAGGTAATTCCATTCCTTCTTTAAAATTCCGTTTTTTCCCTGAGCTATATCTTCAAGGTTATCAAGGATAATCAATGTTTTTCCTTCCAACCGTTCGTGAATCAGGTCAGAAAAGTCCTCTATTAAGAATAGAGCATCTTCTTCCTTCAGGAGTTCTCTGATTTTTTCTTTTTCAACTTTTCTGTGTTTTCTGAGAATTCTCAGAAATTGCTCAATTAGCTCTTTTACAGTGCTTATACCCCTTTCCTTCAGGTCTATATAGATAACGTTTTCAAACCTTCCGTGGTAAAACCACGAAAGATAATTTAAGAGATAAGTTTTACCCGCTCCTCCTATCCCGTAAAAGGCGATGTGGTTGATGTTACTGTTTTCAAGTTTCTCTGTTGTTTCTCTTATCAGTGAAAACCTGTAAACATAGTTTTTTATTATGTTATCAATATCTCCGACCTCAAGAACTCTCTTCTCTTCTTCGGTTGTAACTTCTGTTTCTTCAATCAAAACCTTTAAAGGGTCTGATGTGAACATTACAATTTTCCACCAGTCATTGTTTAGAGAGATTCTTAAATCTTTCAGAATCTCAAATAGAGGTTTTCCATCCGCAAGGTCTTTATAGATTGCTTTTGCTCCCTGTATGGCTTCATGGTCGTGGATAGGAAAGAGTGTGGCAACTACGTTGCTCTTTATTAACGTTCGGTATATCTCAAAAGCAAGCGAAGGATTAACCTCATCCGGGCGGGCAGTTTCACAGGCATCAAAGATGAAAAGCTCAGGTTCCTTATAGCTAAAAAGTTCGGAAAATTCTTTTAAAGAAATTTCCTTTCCTTTCTGCGGATTTTCTTCATCTTCAAAGAGAAGATAACCTCCTGCTCTTCCATGTCCTGTAAAGTGAACTATATCGTAGGTTCTGTTTCTCAGTTTGCGTCTTATGTTCCTTATGTTTGCCTTTTCTTCAAACTCTACTTCTACAATACCTTTCCTTAAGGGTTCTTCAAGAGCACTATAGACAAGCTTTATCTCTTCAAGGAGATCCAGCGGGGCTGTTTCAAACTCTTCAAAAGGTAAAGAAATTATTACCAGAATTTTCTTTTTTTCGCCATTTGCGGATAAAACCCTTGAGGTAAAAACCTTTTCTCTTGATACTGACGGAACATCCCGAACGAGAGCTATGTCCGGATGTTTAAGCAGAAAATCTCTTTTTCCTTCCGTAATCTCAAACCTTACAAGCTCAAAAGGAAGAGAGTGAACTTCCTGAGAATCGGAGTTGACTTTTATTATCAACTTTTTTCCGTCTTTTATCTCTTTCAGTTTCTCCTTAAGGACTTTTCCCCTTTCTCCATCAAAAAGAATGTATCCCAGTTCATCCCCTGCAACTTCCAGATTGCCACTTTCGAGGTTCCTGTAAAATCCCGGAGAGAGTCTGTATTCTCCCTTCGAACTGCCATCGGAGAATGAAACTGTGAAAGCATCCCCATTCTTTTCTATATTTAGCTCAACAATGTTAACCTTCTTATGTCCTGAAGAACTCACCGTTAACTCCGATAGGATTCTGGTTTTATTTATTAAACGAGGTAGTATCAGTTTCATGATGTTAGAATTATAACTGATAAGCACTTCATAATTGTGAATGAAAGCAAGTTTCGAAGTTCTAACAATTCAGAGAGGTATCAGGATGGGTGAAATCATTATTAAAGTACCAGGAGACATAAAGGAAGTAATTGAAATTCAAAGCATAGCAGATATAAAAAAAGCGGAAAGAATGCTGGATATTCTTTTCCTGATGAAAAAATTCCCTGAAGTGAAACATTCCATCGAAGTGGAAGAAGTTACAGAAGACGAGTTGAAGTCTTAAATCATGGCGAGAGCTGTGGATGGAAAAGGAAGAGATTAAAGAGCTTCTTGAAAACTCTACAAAGGCAAACAAAAATCTCGTTCTCGTTTTCCTTTCATATACAACTTATCTACTGGTAACCATCTTTACAGTTAAAGACCTCCAGTTGCTCTTTCCACAGCTTGGGGTTAAGCTACCGATTTTGAATGTTAATTTATCGGTTGATGGTTTTATCGTTCTTGCTCCTTTTATTCTGGTAGTTCTATATGCAGGGATATTGCTTCATCTGATAAAGCATGTGAATCTGCTGAGAGAATACAGAGAAATTACAAATGATTCTGATTTAAGACCGATAGTTCCCTTTTTTGTTGATTTTGCATTCCTTGAAAAGGAAAAATTGCTTAAATATCTCTTTTCATTGCTTTTCTTTTCGCTGATAATTCTTTATCCCTTATGTGTTCTGATTTTGTTCCTGTGGCGGTTTTCGGCTTATCAGAATTTCACGTTTTCTCTTTTAAACTTCCTTGCATTTCTTGTTGCCTGCATTTCTGCATTTTTCTTTTTAAACAGACTTCTTGAAAGCCGAAAGAGATTGTTTCTCTCTCTTGTTTTCATTCTTTTCTCTTTTGCAGGTGCGGGAGCCGGAATAGTTAGAATTGACTACATGATACTGAAATATCCAGATGGTCTTTCTTCTGATGAAAAAAAGGAAACTGAAAGATTGGTTTCAAAATTTCCCTGGTTTTATCTTTCTGTTCCTTCAACTGAAGAGTTTCCTCTTCCTGATGCAGAAAAATACCTGAAATATGTTAAGGTAATGGAAAACAAAGAGAGCCTTAATGATACATCCTCTCTGCTGGATTCTCTACCGAAAATAGACCTATCAGGTAGAAGTCTGAAGTTTGCAGACCTGAAATATGCTTTTTTAGCTTATGCTGACCTGAGAAGGGCAAAGTTTGATAAGGCGAACTTAAGTGGCAGTATCCTGAATGGAGCTGATTTAAGTTTTGCAGAACTTAACAGTGCTGATTTATCGAAAACAAAACTCAGTAATGTTAACCTATCGAGTGCAGAATTCAATAATGCCTTTTTGTGGCGTGCAGAATTCAACAATGCTAACTTACAGAAAGCAAAACTCAACAATGCTGACCTGTCGGATGCAGAGCTAAAAGGTGCCTATTTGTTCGGAGCAGAACTCAGGTTTTCTGATTTAGGAGAAGCAGATTTTTGTTACTCTGTTCTTATCTATCCCAAGCTTTACGGAGTTCGGAATTACAAAAAAGCTAAATTCTGTAAAACAACTCTTGTTCTGTTCCCTGACTGGAAGAAACCTTCAGGGAATTTTATAAAAAAACTCAAAGAAGAAAGTTTGGATATCTCAAACGAGCAATGCCCAGTGGGTGCTACTCCTATAGCTTGCAAAGTTGGAATGCACATTGTAAGCTCAATAGACACAAATGGTAGTGCTAGAGGAGTTGCCATAAAAG
>CAJXJV010000175.1 GCA_913055135.1 uncultured Desulfurobacterium sp.
GAAGAAAATGGAGTTTTACTTCGTTGTAATTAAAGAGTTTACCTATCAATACTTTTTCTTCTTCGGATTTCATCCGTAAGTAGGCTAACATTATATCTTTACTGTTTGCTATTACTTTAGCTGTCAAGTCAAGGTCGTTAGGGGATCTTAAAGGTATTTTATCTTCAATTCTTCTTTTGCAGAAATGTAGTTCCCGTTCCGTTATCTTTCCATCAATACATTTACTTTTGAGATTCCTGCATGGTTTGGATCCCTCAGAGGTCTTGCGATTATATTTTTGGAAAAGAAGTTTTGCATATTCTGAATCGCATCTGACGTTTCTCCAGTAAAATAATCCTTTTTGGAGCTTATTAAGAATGAAAAGTAATTTGTTGCTTAGGTTTCTATCAATAGGATACAAGCGTAACCTCTGTAGGAATACCTGCTTTTATTGTTGTGGGAGATTTTATTTTCGTTTCTTTGATCTCGGATTCTATGGCTGCACTAATATAGTCAAGCTCTTTTATGATAAACTGTTCTTTTGTAAGAGTTTTTTGGTTAAAAAACTTTGTATTTTTGGTTTTAACTGCCATTTCGAGTTCTTCAAAAAAGTTATTAAAAAAAACAGAGTCTTTTTTTGGTAGAGCGATCAAAAGTTTTTCCTCCTTGAGTCTGGTAATGGGTGCAGGCACTTGGATGTTAAGTTTGCCTATAAAACCAGATGTAAGGAAGAGTAAATAAGTTTCCTTTGCTCCTGATGAAGAGGTTGTGTCTAGTAAAGAAGTTACATCGAAAACGAAATTATCCGTAAGTTCTTCTATTAGTCTTTTCCTTTTGATATAAGGTAGATTTCTTGATGGTAAAAACAGCATGACAGAGTAACTCTTTTTCCCTTTAGCAATTCCTTTAATGATTACAGCGTCTATGTTGTGTGTTTTAGGTTTGAGAATCCAAGAAGGTATATATGTAGGAAATTTGTATTTTCCTAAAATGATTAGGTCTAAGGCGAACCACCAAAATGTTTGAAAAAACTGTTCTTTTACTTCCTTCGAATGTAGCTTCCATTCTTCCTTGAACCTTTCTTTGAAGTCTTTTATCATATACTCTCTAAAGGATGGTAAATCAAAATTTTCGATTATGAAGGGAGCTTTCTCTATAAGAATTCGGTCAAGTTGACGTAGTTTTTTACAATGTTTTTGATAGATTCGTCTTTTATTTAAAACAAGAGAGGTATATGCATACTTTTCTTCAGTGAAGAAGACAAGAAGTCGAGTTCTAATATCAAAAAGATTAGTCCAAGAGGGATCTTCAGACTCGACTTCTGCTTCGAGGAATTCAAGATGATTCTCGTATATATCCAGATAATCTGTGACAAATAAGTAAAGCTCTTTCCATGATCTTTGGAGGTTTATAGTAATCATAGTAATGTCCTTCGTTTTAGTACTCCTATTAAGAATACGCTTCTTTTTTCACCTTGACAACTCTTTCCATTCAGCGTTAGAATTTAATTACAAGGTCTTTGAAAAGTGAATAAGGCTTCTTAAGGTGGTATAGCTTAAAACAGTTTTAGCTGTGCCGATTTGAATGTAGAAAATTTGTGAACTGTTAAATGCTTCTATGGGCTTGTTTTAGCTATGTTAACGGATTACTGAATTTTACGAATATGCTTTATGAACATAAAGAGCTTGCAAGCTGTGTCCAGTCAGTAAAACCTCTATGTCAAACATGGAACTGCCTGCATTCCCTTCCTTCTGGAGGGGAATTAAGGCATTTCTGCCACTATGTCCCGCCTTTTACTGTGTCCTTCCCTCGCTATGTCCAGTTTTCTCTTAATTCCAGGTGTTTCGCTGTGTCTGTAGTCTCTTCTGATTGAACAGGGAGTAGTCTGTCTTTTTCCAGAAAAAGACAAGGCGACAGGAATTCCTGATACTGCTATTTCTGTAGATGAAAAAGGGAAGACATCTACATACTTAACTTAACTAACTACCTGACAAAGACTAACTACCTTCACCTTTAACAAAAACTAACTTCCTAAGCCTATAAGCAAAAAGCAAATATCCTGACCTGGGCTGGTAGATTGCCATCTTCCCGCTTTCTACCAGCTACTCTCCCTGTCCATTGAGGAGAGACTACAGGCACAGGAGGATCCGCTATGAAAAAGGCGGTAAGAACTAAAAAGGTTCCTTTAAAGAAAATCAAGATAATCTTTGACTGTCCTGAATGCGGGGGAGAGGGCTATGTAGAAGTCCCTTATTGTCCATCTCCAATAGCAGTAGAACCTGCATGGAGAGAAGAAGTATGTGGATACTGCTATGGTAGTGGCTGCGTAATTCTCTCTTAAACAACTATTGCGAAGGGCTTTTCCTAATGCCTGTTTTGGAGATAAAGTCTTCTACAAAGTGAAATTTCCAGAAAGCAATGAAAATAAACCAAAACTTTACTAAGGGGGAAATTGCTATGGAAAGGACTTCTGCTGTGGAAAAGGTGGAAAGAGATAGGCTTGCAGATGCTTTGCTGGAAGTAGTTCCTCTTGAATTTATGCATGCTTTGAGGGACTACAAACGGCAACTTAGAAAATGCCAGGGGGAAATCTTAACGAGAGGAGTAACCTGTGAAGAACTTGCCTCAACTTCATTCCTGTTTAACCTCTATGCTTCTCTGAAGGGGGAATCTCAAGAAGAGGTAAAAGTCCTTCTTCATCTTCTCCAGTCTGCCAGAGAAGCGACTGATTTGGATGAGGAGGATTTTGCTTTCCTCGTGATCTGGTTCTTAAAGGGTGGGGAAGATACAAGGATCTGGTGGAGACACTATGAAAATAAAGTTTTACTGAAGAAACGGAAGGAAAACAAATTTTCAAAACTCTTAAAAACTCTAAAACTACGCTAAAGGAGGTTATAGCTATGGCAGTAAAAAGGAATGATACTTATTGGGAAGTGGTAGAAGCTGTGGACAAAATACTTGATAGCTATGGAAGGGACGCAATTCAAGAGGTTCCTTCTCGTGGTAGGACTCTCTATGGATATTATCCTCAATTCGTTTTCGACGCCCTCAACGAGGTCATAGGGGCTGGAAACTGGGGATATGAAATTCTCAATAGTAGCTATGAGAAAGAAAAGAGAGTTAGGAAGAATGGTAAGGAAGAGGAGGTTTATGTTGCTCTTGTTCATGTCCGTGTCTGGATGATGGACAAAGGCAATTGCAAAGAGGCATTCGGCGGATCGGATAACTATACGGTTGCCGATGCTTTGAAGGGGGCTACTACTGATGCCGTTCAAAAGGCACTGGCAATGTTCTCCATAGGGCATAAAGCCTATCGAGGAGAACTTGCACCAGCTAAAGAGGACGGTAAGAAAGGAGATAAGAGCTATTTACAGGAAGAGACTGGAGAACCAGCTTCCGAAAAACAGAAGAAACTCATCAAGAAACTGGCTAAAGAAAGGGGGATGAATACTGAATCTCTAAAGGAGATTGCTCAGGAGCTTGGATTCGAGCTCAACAGCGAGACGCTTACCAAGTTCCAGGCGAGTCAACTCATCGAGAGGGTAAAGAACTTCCCAAAGGTTTCTGCTTGATTGTGCGGAAGGAACTGTAAATAAGGAGGAAAGAGCTGGGCTTGATAGTGAAGCTGTGTTCAAGGTATAAGCTGTGAAAAAGTTGGAGTTACGGTGGAAAACTGTGTAAAAGGAGCTGGCTGGGAGTTAGGAGGAAGGAACTGAGTGGAAGGTAAGAGCTATGAAAAAGGACGGGTCTTTTGCTCG
>CAJXJV010000176.1 GCA_913055135.1 uncultured Desulfurobacterium sp.
TTCCGATCTGCATCTTTCTCGTTATCCCACAATTCCTCCATTTTCTCCGCCTGCAAAAGATTTATCTCTTTCATCATAAACTGTTCCTCTACAAGTTTTTCTATGAAATCCTCCACTTTTTCGTCCCTACTTTTTAACATCTGAATCTTTAGAATCGTCTCACGAGGTAAAGAAATACAGACAGCTTCTCCCATTGCAAACCCCCAGAAAAGCTTTTAAAAATGCATTACATTTTAAGGATATATCCTCTTTGCTAGAGATGCAAATCGGCTTTACACTGTTCAATCCAAACTTTTTTGAACTTTTGAAGAAGGAGAATAGTGCACAACATCACTCAGGAATATATTTTCCACTACAAACCTATCTGGAGGTTTTCGTTGGCAGAAAATCCTTTCGAGCATTCAGAGAAGATATGGGTTCTCGACGGAGCAATGGGAACAATGCTTATGAAGAAAGGTCTTGACGTTAACTACGCTCCAGAACTTTTGAACATCAGAGAACCCGAAATCTTAAAAGAAATTCACAGAGAATATGTGGAAGCTGGAGCAGATATCATAGAGACAAACACTTTTGGAAGCAACAGGATTAAACTTTCCCACTACGGACTTGAAGATAAGGTAGAAGAGTTAACTGCAGCAGGAGTAAAGCTTGCGAAAGAGGTCGCCGGCGATAGAGCTCTCGTTGCTCTATCCGTCGGACCAACAGGAGTTTTTGTTGAGCCCGTTGGAGATTACAGTTTTGACGAGCTCGTTGACGTTTTCAAAGAACAGATAAAGGCTGGAGCTGAAGCTGGTGCAGATCTCATTTTGATTGAGACCATGTCCGATACAAAAGAGGCAAAAGCTGCTGTAGTTGCTGCCCAGGAAGTTTGTGATTTGCCCGTAATAGTGAGCATGACCTATCAGGCTGATGGCAGGACGCTCCTTGGAACACCACCTGAAGTATCAGCAGCAATCTTTGAAGGTTTTGGTGTTGCTGCCATCGGTGCAAACTGTTCCCTTGGTCCCGAAAGTTTCGTTGACCTTATCAGGAGAACGGCAGAAATCACAGATACCCCAATTATTGTCTATGCCAATGCAGGACTTCCCGTCCTGAAGGATGGAAAAACCTACTATCCAGAACCCCCTGAAACTTTCAAAAAATATGCTGTTGAATTTGTCAAAGCAGGAGCGAACATAATCGGTGGCTGTTGTGGAACAACTCCAGAACACATAAAAGCTATTAAAGAAGCAGTAAAAGACCTGAAACCAGTAAAAAGAAATCCTATCAAGGGATTAAAAGTTGCAAGCAGAACAGAACTTGTTGTGGTTGGAACAGGATATCCAACAAGAATAATTGGAGAGAGAATAAACCCTACAGGAAAAAAGAAACTTCAGGAAGCTCTGAAAAAGGGAGATTTTTCCTTAGTAAAGGAAGAAGCTAAGAAACAGGTAGAGGAAGGAGCAGATATTTTAGATGTTAACGTTGGAGTTCCAGGAATTGATGAAGCAGAAGCAATGGAAAAGGCAGTAAAAACGGTTATCGAAACCGTTAACGTTCCAATAATGATAGATAGCAAAGATCCTGAAGCTATTGAGCGGGCTCTAAAAATGTGTGATGGAAAACCTATCGTTAACTCCTGTTCAGGAGAAGAAAAGGACATAAAGAGCATCCTGCCTCTTGTGAAAAAATACGGAGCCAACGTTTTGGCTCTTGGAATTGATGATGAGGGATTGAAGGAAAAGGCAGAAGACAGGGTTGCAGTTATTGATAAGATAATTAATGAATGTCAGAAAATCGGAATACCAAAGGACTTCGTAATAGCTGACGTTCTAAACCTTGCAGCAAGTGCTATGCAGGAAGCAACTACGGAAACTCTTAAAGCTATCAGAATGATAAAAGAAAAACACAATGTTGCAACAACACTTGGAGTCAGCAACGTCTCTTTTGGACTTCCAGCAAGACCACTCATTAACTCAGCCTTCATGGCAATGGCAATAGAAGCAGGTCTTGACTCAGGGATAGTTAACCCAGGCGATTCCAGAATGGTTGAAACAATTTACGCTTCAGACGTTCTCACAGGCAAAGATAGAGGAGCCGTTCGCTACGTTGAAAAGTTTCAGAACTATAAGCAGAAGCAGAAAGCTGAAGACAAAGAGTGCAGAGAGCTCCTGAGAAAAATCTGTCAGGTCTCCTGTGCATTCCTTGAGGGAAAAAAAGTTAGCATAGATGTAGAAGGTGAAAAAAAGGCTGAAGAAAAAGTCTCAAAGGATAAAGAAGAGGATGGAGCTCCTCCCGGTATTCTTGGAGAAATTTTCAAGAAAGTCATAGAAGGAGACAGAGAAGGAATAACAAAACCTACGGAAGAAGCCCTCAAAGAGTTTGAACCGATGGAGATAAGTGATAAGGCTCTAATTCCTGCCCTTGATGTTATTGGTCAGAAGTTTGAGAAGGGAGAAATATTCCTTCCTCAGATGCTCCGCTCAGCCCAGGCAGTTCAGTCTGCATTTGAGATTCTGAAGAAGGAGATTAAAAGGAGAGGCGGAGACGTAAAGGCTGGTGGGAAGATCGTTATGGCAACAGTTCACGGAGATGTCCACGAAATAGGTAAAAACATAGTAATTACAATGCTCGAAAACAGCGGATTTGAAGTCATTGACCTTGGAACAAACGTCCCTCCTGAGAAGATAATAGAAACAGCAAAGAAGGAAAATGCAGACGTTGTAGGATTGAGTGCTTTGATGACAACGACTCTTCCCGCAATGGAGGAAACCATAAAGAAAATGAGAGAGGCAGGGTTAAACATTCCTGTGATAGTTGGTGGTGCAGTCGTAACACCGGATTACGCAGAGAAAATAGGTGGTTATTACGGTGAAGATGCTCAGGAAGCTGTTAAAATAGTAAGGGAACTTTTGGGCATTTCAAATTAAACAGACCTGGAGGGAAGCAAATGGAGAACTATGTTAACGAAACTGATCTCAACGTTCACAAGGAGATAGAAGAGCTTAAATCTCTTATCAGAGATATTCCAGACTTTCCGAAACCTGGAATCATGTTTAAAGATATCACCCCTCTTCTCCACAAACCCTGGGCATTTCAAAAGATAATTGACTATATAGGAAACAGATATATAGGACTTGGTATTGACATTGTTGCAGGAATAGAGTCAAGAGGATTTATCCTGGCTTCAGCCCTTGCATACAAAATAGGAGCTGGTCTTGCAATCATTAGAAAACCAGGAAAGCTTCCATACAAAACCATAAGTGCAACATATACATTGGAATATGGTGAAGATAAGATAGAAGTTCATGAAGATGCAATTCAGGAAGGAATGAAAGTTGTCCTCATTGATGATGTCCTTGCAACAGGCGGAACAATGAGTGCAGCAATTGACCTCGTTGAAAGACTTGGAGGAAACATAATCAGTGTTGATTTCCTCTTGGAGTTAACATTCCTCGGTGGAAGGAAGAAGATAACAGACAGAGGATACCCTGTATTTTCACTTATAAAGTTTTGATTCTCCCTTATATTTCCCCCTTCGTAAGGGGGAATCCCCCTAACCCCCTTTAGAAAAGGGGGAAATTTTTAACAGTTTTTGAAGAGGAATGCCAGTGATAAGGATAGTTTTAACAATTTGTTTTGCTGTAATCTCTTTTGTTAATGCTTTTGCATCACCAGACTACAAGGAAAAACTACTGCCAGACTTTGCATCAACAGTGTATGATAGAGAAGAACATATTATAG
>CAJXJV010000177.1 GCA_913055135.1 uncultured Desulfurobacterium sp.
TCCACAGATTGAGGCTTAATTTGATTAGAAAGAAGGAGCTCCTCTACATCTCCAAGCTTATCCGTGAAAAGAGCAGAAAGATTCGCTTGACTATCCAGATCAACTGCAAGAACTTTTCCCTTCTCTTTAAGTAAGTGGATCAAGTGAAAAGCAATAGTGGTTTTTCCTACTCCTCCCTTCCTGTTAGCAACAGAAATAAACATAGCTCACCTCTACCGCGGGTCTTGTAATAAATCTGTAATACCTGCAATTTTAATTACAGGAAGTATTATGCCTGTATTACAGCATGCCATAGCGGGTTTATTCAAATGATTAACGGCATAGGTAGAGATAAGGACTCTTATCTACACAAGTGAAGATAACTATGGTTATCTTCACCTATCGATTATTTTCCTCTATTTCAGACTTTAATAACTCCAACTATTACTGACCCGTAAAAACTCGCACAGAAGCCCAATATGTGGTCGTATAGCCAAGTATAGGGAATTTCCCCTATACCTGGCAAACTACTATCTAACCACCAAAGTAACCAGGTAAGGGATAACGATCTCTTTTCCGCACTTCTTACACCTACAAACGATTAGGAGCTCATTCTCAAATTCCAGTATGTCCGACCTTTCAAATTTTCTACAATTACAAACGGGACAGACAAAACCTAAATCACTCATCAATTTGCTTAACCTCCAATGAAGAGTAAGGGAAAGCAGAGACTAACTTGACAAACTTTTCAAAGTTCTCTCTTTGCTTTTCAGGGGGATAGGGATTACCCTCTGAATCAGCTATAAGGTAGGAAAGTTCCTCGCTTGTAATAGCGATAAACCCTTCTTTTGAAAGCTTCTCCTTATCAGAAGAAAAAAGAACAATAGCAACGGGTTTTTCGTCCCATTCAGTTGTAAAGGCAAGTTGAGAAACCTCAGAAAAAATGTCTAAAATATCGGTTACGGTAATCGGCTCATCTGGTAGGTCCTTCGGCTCGGCTGTCGGCATCGGCGTTGGATCGGGGGGCTTGCTGCTCCCCTCTGAAATTTTCTTTAATGCCTTAGAAATCAACAACATCTTCCACCTCCTCTACGTCAAAGAGTTTTCCTTTTTTAAAGTCCAGATAACAGAACTTTGAAATGAATTCTCCTGTTTTGGAATCTCTCGCCTTCCCGAATCTGTTTTTAACGAGAATGATCTTTATAGGCAAATGCCATTCTTCTAAAAGCGGATATTGACTGAGCTCTTCTTCATCAGGATAATCAAGGAAGAATCCAGCATAAAGCGAATATTCAATATCTCCAGATTCCTTGAATGCAGTTAAAGGATTCTTTTTTGACTTGCTTTTACTGTCCTTTCTATCCCTGTAACCTTCCCTGGAAACTGAAGAGATAGCAATAACCGGAACCTGGAATTTATTAGCTATTCTCTTAAGGTCATAAGCTACACTTGAAGCCTCTAACCTTGCGTCTCTCTTCCGTTCTCTTGGTGTTACTCTCTGAAGGTAATCGACAAAAACAACAACTGGATTACCTTCGTTTTCATTTACAAAGAGATTTAATCTCTCTTCTATATCAGAGATAGATTCAGCTTCATCGTCAATCTTCAAGTCATTAAAGACAGGAAAACTCACAGCTTCAGAGAGTTTTCTTATATCCCACTCGTTCAACCTCCTATCCAGGTATTTGTATTTGGGAATACCGAGCTCCCAGTCAACAAGCTGAGCTGTTAAATCCTCAATAGTCATTTCAAGACTGAAAAAGAGGACCTTTATTCCGTTGTTAACCAAGTGCCTGGAAAGAGCTAAGCAGAAGGAAGTCTTACCTATTGCAGGCTGACCAGCTAAACCATAAAAACCTCGCCTGATTCCGCCATTCAGGAGCTCATCAATCCACTTAATACCGGTGGGAATTACCCTTTTTTGGGTTTCCTCTTTGTTTTTGCTTTCGCTAATAACAAGAGCTATATGTTCTCTCGGTGAGGAGATAGGAGAGTAAGGACCTCTGATATAAGCACCATCAATAACTGCTTTTAAAGAAGAGGCAAATCGTGAGTAATCTCCTTCAGAGCTCTCCATCAACTCGTTTACGTCCTTTATACCCTGTGGAAGTTCAGCAATAAAAACTTCTCTTTCCCTGAATAGAGACTTGGCTAATTCCTTAGCCCCCTCCTTTCCTACTGGATCATTATCAGGAATGATTACAACTCTACCGGGTAGTAGCTCTTTAACGTCGTCAGGAAACCTATACCTTGCAAAAGGAAGTCCTACAACGGCAATTTCTTTATCAAGTTGAGCATTTTTAAGGAAAGCGTAAAGGGTTAGATAGTCTATTTCACCCTCTACAATCAAAACTTCCTTTGTCTCTTCTGTTATGTTCTCTAAACCAAACGGGAATTGCCTATATCCCTTCAGAGATTTAGACTTTGGAAGCTGCCCTTTTACATTCCTTAACCTTACTCCTACAAGTTCATAAATTACCTTTTCGTTCTGCTTCTTAGGGTAAATGGCAGGGACTACAAGGAAATAACCTCTCTCGTAATCTCTTTCTGTCCAGCTTGTCCTTTTAAGAGAGTAAACCTTCTCCTTGACCAGCTCAGGTTTAATATGCCTAATTTTTAGGTATTCCTCTACTTCCGGTAATAGAGCTCTGTCAACTATCCATTCAAAGGGCGGTGGAGCTCCTTCTTCCTTCTTTTCGCTGGAAGCTGGCTTTACCTTGTTCTTACTTCTATGTGTCTCGAGCTCCTCTAAAAATGGAAGAGAAAACCTCTCTGCAATCAGCTTAAGAGCTTCTATAAAGTCGCAATTCTCAATCTTCTGAACAAAGGAAATAGCATCTCCAGATTCCCCACAGGCAAAACATTTAAACCGCCATTCTCCATCTTTCTTGTAAATGTAGAAGTTTGGATTGTTTTGGTCTGGGTGGAAATGGCAAAGACAACGGTATCTGTCTATGCCTACTCTCTGGAGATTTTCTCCCCAGTAATCGGCAATCAGAGATTTCAAAATGTGCTCATCGGCTTTAATCTGGTCCTTCAGCTCGTCAATCGGCATCGGCAAAACCTCCTCGGCGGAATTCTCAGGTTAAGAAAAATTTTAGGGACTTGGCAAAAGTCCCTAATACTCCTAAAGGAGTATAAGAAGTAAAAGAGCTGTTAATACCCCTTTGGACTTCTTTTCTTGCAAGGAATATTAGGAAGTCCTACGTAAACAAAACTGGAGTGAGGCGTAAACAAAACTGGAGTGAGGCGTAAACAAAACTGGAGTGAGGCGTAAAGGAGGGACATAAAACAGAGGGAGTGAAGAAAATTAGTGGAGAGATATAGTTTAGGACTTTGTATTATTTAGCGTTGGTTATTGTCATTTCCTTTGGATCGTCAGAGCTTAGAGAAAAGAGTTTTTCTATTCCTTCCCGAGAAAGCCAGATTTCAATTCCTTCTTTGCCTTGTGTTCCTTTTACATTGAAGTTTATTTCAAATAGCTTAACCCAGTATTCTCCATTCTTCGTTTTGACCTTGATCCCTTTTTCGGATGCTTCTTTAAGTTCTTTTTTAACTCTTTTTCTTATTTCCCTTCGGCTAATATTGGGATAGAGTTTGATTCCCAGCCACTCTTCAAGCGTTTCGTTAAGGATAAATATAGGCTTGTCAAATTTCTTATATTTTAGGGCATTTTTAATATAGGACAGGAGATGTGTAAAGAATAGGA
>CAJXJV010000178.1 GCA_913055135.1 uncultured Desulfurobacterium sp.
ATATTCCTTTGGTCTTTTCCTACCTTTGGGTTTTGAGCATAAATTTATTAGTGCCTGTCCTCTCTCCTCGAGGAATGTTTTGACTATTTTGAGTATCTTCTTTGGATTCAGTTTTTTCGCTCTCATAGGGAGAGAGAATAGGCTTTTTTAGTTGTTCTGGCAGATTTCAAACACCTTCAAATCTTGTGTTTTTGCAATGATTATATTACCTTTTTACTTAGAATAAAATCCTTTTTCGAAGAGAGGTTGTGGAAGGTTGAAGGTTGGAAGGGCAGGAAGAATTCTTCAGGAGATAATTCAAACTTTGAAGGAACACGAGAAGGAGCTCAGGGAAGCGTATAGGGTTAAACATCTTAAGGTTTTTGGTTCCTATGCCAAGAATGAGCAGACAGAAAATAGTGACCTTGATTTAGTGGTTTCCTTTGAGGAGACTCCTACTCTGCTTGAGTTCATTGATCTTAAAGAGTATTTAGAGGATATAACTGGAATAAAAGTGGATTTAGTTACGGAAGAGGGTATAAGTCCTTATATAAAGCCGTATATCAAGGAGATTGAGGTATTGTAGTTGAAGGAAGCAAGAGCATACCTAAAACACATTCTCCAGGAATGTGAATTTTTGGTAGAGAACTCTTCAGGTATCTCTTTTGAAGAATTCGTGGACGATCCTGTGCTTGAACGTGCATTTATTAGAAGCCTCGAAATTATAGGCGAAGCCGTTAAAAAACTTCCTTTAGATCTAAGGGAACAATATCCTGAAACTCCGTGGAAAAAGATTGCTGGAATGAGAGATGTTCTAATTCATGATTACTTTGGTGTAGACTACAAACTTGTTTGGAAAACTATTCAAAGAGAAGTACCTCTGCTTAAGGAGCAAGTTCAAAGAATCCTACTTGAACTAAAGGAAAACGATAGACCTTTTTAAATTTCGAGTCCACTTGAGAAGATTCCCTCCATTTTGAGTTTTAGGTCATCCGGTTTGGTAGCATACTTGATTGCATCCTCTTTCGTTATGAGACCTCTTTTCCAGAGATTGTAGAGGGATTGGTCAAAGGTTTGGGAACCGTAAACTTCTTTACCTTTTTCGATAAATTCAGGAATTTCCTCTGTGAGTTCAGGATTCATAATTCGCTCTCTAATAGCCTCAGTTACTATCATAATTTCAACAGCAGGAACTCTTCCTTTACCGTCTGCTCTTGGAAGCAATCTTTGAGAGATTGTGGCTTTCAGAACGGATGCGAGCTGAAATCTTATTGCCTGCTGGTGGTACGGCGGGAAGAAAGAGATTATCCTGTTAATAGTTTCCTTAGCATCGAGCGTGTGTAAGGTGGAGAAAACCATGTGTCCTGTTTCAGCAGCATCGAGGGCTGTCCTGACAGTTTCAGGATCCCTCATTTCTCCAACGAGAATAACGTCGGGATCTTCACGGAGGGCAGCTTTTAGTGCTGTAAAGAAGTCGTCAGCGTCGTCACCGATTTCTCTCTGGTAGAAGATGCATTTCTTGTCCCTGTGAAGGTATTCTATAGGGTCTTCGATTGTAACAATCACTCTGGAATCCTTGTTGTTAAGTTCGTTAAGCATGGCTGCAAGAGTAGTAGATTTTCCAGAACCTGTTGCTCCAGTTACAAGGACAAGTCCTCTCGGATAGAGTGCTATTTCTTTTATGACTGCTGGGAGATTAAGTTCTTCTATATCAGGAATTTTAGCCGGTATGGTTCTCATAACAATGGCAAAAGTACCCCGCTGTTTGAAAATGTTAACCCTGAACCTGCAAACACCAGGAATACTGTAAGCGAGATCAATATTCTTCATGTAGGGTAAATCCTTCAATCTATCTACCGGAACGATTTTCTTAACAAATGAGTTAATATCGTTTGCTGTAAGTTCGGGAAGCTCGGTTCTAACTAACTTCCCATTTATTCTGAAAACTGGAGGCAGTTTAATCCTAAGATGGATGTCCGAAGCACCAAGCCGGAAAGCCTTCGTGAGAAGGGTATCAAGATCCAGTGCCACTAAGAGCCTCCATTATTTTTGCTTCCAGTTCGGTAGCAATTTCAGGATTTTCTTTGAGGAAAATCCTGGCGTTTTCCCTACCCTGTCCTAACCTTATATTGCCGTAAGAGTACCAGGAGCCACTTTTCTTAACAACTCCCAATTCTTCTCCAAGGTTTAAGAGATCTGCTTCCCTTGAGATTCCCTCTCCGTAGTAGATCTCAACGATGGCTTCTCTAAACGGCGGTGCCAATTTGTTCTTAACAACCTTAACCTTTGCCTTGTGACCTATTCTTTCATCCCCTTTTCCTTTAATCTGACCAATGTTTCTTATATCTATTCTCATTGAGGCATAGAACTTCAATGCTCTTCCACCGGTAGTTGTCTCCTGGGGACCACCGTAGCCCATCTTTCCAATCTTTTCTCTCACCTGATTAATGAAGATGAGGGCACAGTTACTTCTGCTGGTTGCAGCCGTCAGTTTCCTCAGAGCCTGGGACATTAGTCTTGCCTGAAGTCCTACATGGGAATCTCCCATATCTCCTTTTATTTCGGCTTCCGGAACAAGGGCAGCTACCGAATCAATAACGATTACGTCAACAGCTCCACTTCTGACCAGAGTTTCTGCGATTTCAAGTGCCTGTTCACCGCTGTCTGGCTGGGATACGAGAAGTTCTTCAAGGTTAATTCCAAGCTTTTTCGCGTACGCGGGATCCAGTGCATGTTCAGCATCGATGAATGCAGCAACACCTCCTTCTTTCTGAACGTTTGCTATGACGTGGAGGGCAAGGGTTGTTTTACCTGAGGATTCTGGACCATAGATCTCGGTGATTCTACCTCTCGGTATTCCACCAACTCCTGTAGCTCTGTCTATCTGGATTGAACCGGTGCTTATTGTTGGAATTTCTTCAACTGGCTTTTCACCTAAGAACATTACAGAGCCTTCACCAAACTCTTTCTTAATTCTTTTTAGAGCATCTTCAAGGACTTTTCTTCTTTCTTCCTGCATAGACACTCCCCAATAAGGTTGTAATTAGTTAATGAAGTGAAAAGTAATGGCGGAGAGGGCGGGATTTGAACCCGCGGACCCCGGTTAAGGGGTCACCCGATTTCGAGTCGGGCCCGTTAAGCCAGGCTCCGGCACCTCTCCCTCAATAGCTTGAAGAACTTCTTCAGAAGCTCCTCAGCCTCTTTTACGTAAATTTTATTCACCTCAGGTCTGTGATTCACTCTTTTGTCTTCAAGTATCTTGTAGAGACTTTCCACACCGCCAAACTTTTGATCAGGTATGGAGTAAACAATTCTGTCAATTCTTGATTGGATTATAGCACCGCAGCACATTATGCAGGGTTCGACTGTGGAATAGAGGGTGCAACCATTGAGTCTCCAGGAGTTGAGCTTCCTTGATGCTTCCCTTATCGCTAAGATTTCGGCGTGAGCTGTGGGATCCTGAAGGAACTCCTTTCGATTGAAAGCACGGGAAACAATTTTTCCATCTTTTACTACGACTGCACCGATAGGGACTTCACCGTATTTGAATGCTTTCTTTGCCTCTTCTAAAGCTTCAAGAAGAAACTGGTAATCGAGTTCCATAGAAAAACCTTAGCTTTCAAATTATATTCCTTTAGAGAAACCTGTCAATATTCTCTTTCAACTATGAAGTGAGCTAACTTTACAAGAGGTTCTACTC
>CAJXJV010000179.1 GCA_913055135.1 uncultured Desulfurobacterium sp.
CAGAAAAGTATATCACCGTCACTGAGTCTGAATTTCTATCAATCAGACCAGCAAAGAAGATGAGGGAGGAGCTATGAAGGTCAGAAGCGATTTTTCTCCAGAAAAGACTCTTAAACATATATCGAATTTGAGGGGAGCGATTAATCGTTTGACGGCTGTTGATGAAATTGGAGGATTGCCTGGAGGCAAAGAATTGCTATCGGTTGGTTACGAACTCTGCCGTGCACTTGAAACACTGGCAGAAAAAGCAAGTAAGCAAAAGAAAAAACAGGAGGAGTAATCATGGACAACAAAGCTATTGTCGAAAGACTAAAGCAACTTGGACTCCAGAAGGACATTCACTGGGTAATCCTGGAGGAAAACGGCAAACCCTATGTTACCCTTGACGGACTTCTCTATCTATCTCAGAACCATCCTGAACCCCAGAAAAGAACGAAAAGTATAGATGCAGAAGTTCTTGATCCGAAACTTCCAATTGTGAAGGTAACAGTAACTCTTAACGATGGTTCTACCTTTTCTGGACTTGGCTCAGCATCAGATGGAGAAGATACGGAAAGAAAAATTGAGCTTGCCGAAGGAAGAGCCACATCCAGGGCTTTAAGAAAAGCCTATGCTCTTGGAGTTCCCGTAAAAGAGCCAGAGGAGAGCAATGCCTGATAGAAAAAACCTGGCAAAGATTCATATTGCCAAGAGAGAACTTGGACTTTCAGATACTGAATATAGACGGATACTCCGCCTATGTTTCGGAGTCTCAACCTCAAAAGATTTGAGGGAGGAGGAGGCTACCGACCTCCTCTCCCTCCTCCGGGACATGGGATGGAAACCCGGAAACACAAGAAAACGGAAAGGGAGAGTGGAAAATGATTGATACCGAGAGAATTTTATCCAAACTCAACGGAGCAGAAAGAGACGTCTGTATAGGTCTTGAAATCATCATCAGAAGCCACTGTCGGCTTGACATGGCGGAAGAATCCTTAATTAGAGCGAAAAATGCCATTGTTGAAGCTAAGGAGCTTCTCATTGAGGCACAGAAGTTTCTGGAGGTGAGAAGTGAAAGTTAAATTCATTCCAGAATCCATTTTTAGACGAAGATACGGAGTACCTCCATCAACTTTTTTCCGAAAAAAGAAGAGACTCACAGTTTTTTCGGTTAAGTTAAAACAAAGATTTGTTTTAGTCAGGGAAACCAGAGAAGGGAATATCGAACCCGTTCACATAGACGAATTGAAAGGATATCGTCTGCCTTGAAGTGGTAACCTTACCACCTGCCATCTTCCTTTGCTCTATACTGAAAAAAACCTATGTTGCGAGGAAAGGGAGATGGCAGAGTTCTTGCACGGAGTAAAGGTCAAAGAAAAACTAAAAGGCGTAATCCCATTCATAGAAGTTCTTTCAGCAGTTATAGGTCTTGTAGGAACATCCCCTCTGGGAAAGAAAGATGAAATCATCGTTGTCAGAAACTGGGATGATGCGCTCAAAAAGCTCGGAGAACCAAACGAAAATTCCACCATCCACAAAGCCCTGAGAGCTTACTTTGACCACAGAGACTGTACTGTCTTAGTTGTGAGTGTCGGCAGTAATCCAGCAGAAACTCCAGACAATGATGTCACAGAAGGTTTAAGACTTTTTGAAAAAGCCAAAAACCAGCTTGGCTTTTTCCCGAAAATCCTCGACGTCCCCGGATTCTCACACAAAGAAACAGTCGCTCAGGCTATGTCTTCTCTTGCAGACAAAATAAGAGCAGTCGCTTATGTTAATGTTCCAGAAGAAGCAACTCCCGAAGAAGCCCTTACCTTCAAATCAAAGTTCTCCTCCAAAAGAACTTATTGTTTCTATCCAAGAGTCAAAGTCCTGGATGAAGAAACAGGAGAAGTTACTTACGACTGGCTTTCAAGTAGAGCTGCCGGTTTGACAGTCAAAACAGACTTTGAAAAAGGTTTCCAGGTTTCTCCATCAAACAAAGAACTTAAAGGAGTTGTAGGACTTGAAAGAATCCTGACCTACGTTCCAAACGATCCATCAAGCGAACTTCAGTATATAAACAGCAAAGGAATAATCTCTGTTAAAAGAGACATGGCAGGTTTCAGGCTCTTTGGAAACTGTTCAACAGCTTTTCCTTCTCATACCCATCCTGCAGAAGTTTTCATAAACTGGGTAAGAGTTGCGGATATCCTTGACGAAACCATTGAAGACAACCTTGTTCAAACCCTTGACGAAAACATCATAGACAATCCTAATGATCCAACGACTTCAATTGTCTACAGAATAAGGGAGTCCATCGACGACATTCTTAATACGTGGAAAGCGAAAGGAATAATCATATCTGGAAGTGCCGAAGTTCCACTTGATCTTAATACTCCCTCAGAACTTGCTTCCGGTCAGGTTCACTACCGCATAAATGATTTTGCCGTTTCTTCACCGCTTCAGGGAATCACGATTGAAAGGGTAGCCAACTCCGACGCAATAGCTGAAGTGTTTCAAAAGCTCTTTGGAGGTAATCGGTAATGGGAAACAGAATAATCTCCTTTGACCAGAATAAAGCATGGGTTAACGGTAATGAGTTTTTCGGACTTGTAGAAGAAGGAAGTGTAGAAGCCAAAAGGAAGATGCTTGACTACAACGGCTTTGCTCTTCCTGCTGGTGTAAAAGTCCCAGGTGGCAAGTTGGAGCCGATAACAGCAAAGTTAAAGTTGAAAATCAATGACCCACTGGTTTTGAGAGAACTTAACAAGAACAGAGGCTTTGTTCAGTTGAAATTAAAGGGAAGAGCTACAGTTTACGCCTCCACCCAAGGCGTAGTCGAAGACCAAGATGTATCAACCCGAATTAATGGTTTCCTGGAAGAGATCCCCACTCCTATCTACAAAAACGGAGACGAAATCTCCAGCATGGAACTAACGATTCACGTTCACTTCCTTGAAGTAGCAGTTAATGGGGCTGTAATCCTGAAGGTTGACACAACAAGCGGAGAAGTTATCCCAGGAGACTTAATTTGAGGTGCAAATAATGGTTAAGGAAAACGTCATCTTAGTCTGTGAAGGCGTTAAAAGGAACGGTCTTGTTATTACCGAGCCGATCATTAATGAAGTAGTTGAGACATTTCAGAAACTTAACTACAAGCCTCCCATAGTGGTTGGACACATTCATGACTACAAAGACGGAGACCCTGCAGCAGGAAGAGTTTTAAGTATCAAAAAAGTAAAACACAACGGAAAAATCTGTATAGCCGGGGACCTCCTTTTTTCTCCATGGGTTGAAAAATCCGTTGAGAATGGGGAGTATGACGGCTATTCAGTAGGCATTCGAATGGATCCGGAAAGCGGTAAACGCTATCCGCATCACCTTGCCCTTCTCGGTGCTTTTCCTCCAGCCGATCAACTTGCAGGCTTCTCAGCATCTGTTGAAAAGGTTCATCTCTCAACCATTGAAAACGTTGTAACTCTTGAATTCAAGGGAATAAAACTTTCAACGCTTAACGACGATAGAGGAGGAAGCGAAATGGATATTAAAGCCATTGTTACAGCTCTGTTTGCAAGTGAAGAATTTAGAAAAGAGCTGGGGAAGGAAATTTCAAAAGCCACTAAAGAAGCCGTCCAGATAGCACTATCAACTGCCAGTAAGACACAACAGCAAGAACAGAAAAAAGAAGATCAATCTCCACCTTCCAA
>CAJXJV010000180.1 GCA_913055135.1 uncultured Desulfurobacterium sp.
ACAGACTTAAAGCAGCTTACACCTGCTCAATGTGCATTACTGGCAGGAATTATCAGAGGTCCGGAATACTACAATCCTTTTAAATACCCTGAAAGAGCAAAAAGAAGAAGAAATTTCATCCTCAAGAAGATGCTCAAAGCAGGTTACATTTCAAAACAAGAGTACGAAAAAGCCATAGAAGAACCACTTACACCTTTAAAAAAACCCAATAGACCAAGAACAGCAGGTTACGACCTTGATCTTGTAAAGTTTGAAATAGCGAGAAAAGGAATAGTTCCATACAATTCCATTTTTTCCAGAGGTTACACAATAAAGACAACAATAGACGAAGAAATTCAAAACTTTGCTCAGGAAGTTCTTTCAAAATACGACCAGAAGTATTCAGAACTCCATAAACTTGAAGATCTTCAGTGTGCAGGAATGGCAATAAACAAAAAGGGAGAAGTTCTGTTTGTTGTTGGAGGTAAAGACTACCAGACAAGTAAGTTCAACAGGGCTTTTCAGGTACTGAGACCGATAGGTTCAACGGCTAAACCGATAACTTACTTAACCGCCTTCCAGAATGGATGGTCTCCGCTTGACTATATCCCCAATGAGCCACTGGAGATTCCAACCGGTCAAATTGATAATGAAACTGGAGAAGAGAAGATCTGGAAACCAGAAAACTATTCAGGAAAGTTCTCTCCGTTTATCCAGGTAAGAAAAGCTCTAATGAATTCTGTAAATGTAGCAACCATCTACCTTGCAATGCACTTTCCCCAAGATGTAAGAAAAAACCTGATAACTTTTGAACTTATAAAGAAAAACGCACCTTTTGATCTTTCCTACGTTCTCGGAAGCTTTCCCGGTAACCTTTACAGGATTGTAAGAGCCTATTCAGCTATTCAGGATAACGGAATTTTGAAAGAGCCTTATGTAATAAAGGAAGTTAGAAATAAAGAAGGAAACAAAATCTACCGTGGATATCCGACAATCAAGCCCGTTTCTGATCCGTTTTCAACTCAACTTTTAAGATCAATTCTTCAGGATGTAGTTAAAGAAGGAACGGCGAGAAGAATTTCTTACCTGACCAACTGGTTCGATGTGGCAGGAAAAACAGGAACAACAAACGACTTTAGAGACACATACTTTACAGGATTCACAACATCTTTCATCATGAGCGTCTGGTTTGGAAGAGACAGTTACGAGACCATGTGGAAAGGTGCTACAGGAGGAGGGGTAGCTGCACCTCCATGGGCTGAAATCGCCAAGAAACTCTGTTCAAAATACGGCTGTGGGCAGCTTGAACCTCCTTACGAAGAAATAGTCAAAAACTATCCACCCCCAACCCATTTCCCTGAAGAGGAAATGAAGGAAATTTACTACGATGAATCGATAAACTCAACAAATGAAGTAAATAATGAAAGAGTCTTAAAAACCATCAATTAGGATATCAGGCTGGATATCAAAAGATGGCGTTAAGTCAAGTGTTATAATTGCCACACAAATTTATGGAGGTAGTTTCGTGGAGAAAATAATTTCTGTTCCTATAGAAGATGAAATGAAACAGTCCTACCTGAGTTACGCAATGAGCATAATCGTAGGTAGGGCATTACCTGATGTTAGAGATGGATTGAAACCTGTTCATAGAAGAATTCTCTACTCAATGTATCAACTCGGTTTATATCCGGAAAAGCCTTATAAGAAAAGTGCAAGAATCGTTGGAGAGACCTTAGGTAAATTCCATCCACACGGTGATACAGCAGTCTATGATGCCCTTGTCAGAATGGCTCAGGAATTCTCAATGAGATATCCACTTATCGATGGACAGGGTAACTTTGGTTCTATTGATGGTGATTCCGCAGCTGCAATGAGGTACACCGAAGCAAGGCTTTCAAAGATTTCAATGGAGCTTTTAAGAGATATAGAAAAAGAAACTGTTGATTTCAGACCCAACTTCGATGAAAGCTTAATGGAACCGGAAGTTTTACCCGCTCGCTTTCCGAATCTCTTGGTGAACGGTACATCTGGAATAGCTGTTGGAATGGCAACGAACATTCCTCCCCACAATCTTAAAGAGGTCTGTCAGGCAGTTAAGTATCTGGTTGACCATGAAGAAGCTTCAACTGCCGAGCTCCTCCAGTTTGTCAAAGGTCCCGATTTTCCTACAGGAGCCGAAATTATAAATCCTGAGAACTTGCGAAAGATCTACGAGACCGGACGGGGAAGCGTAACAATTAGAGCAAAACACTCCATTGAAGAGGTAAGAAAGAAAACAGCCATCGTAATTACCGAATTACCTTATCAGGTAAATAAGGCTACTCTCATAAAGCAGATTGCAGATCTTGTTAAAGAGAAGAAGATAGATGGAATTTCTGACATCAGAGACGAATCTGATAGAGAGGGAATCAGGGTAGTTATTGAACTGAAAAGGGATGCAACACCTGAAGTTGTTTTGAATAAACTCTACAAGTTCACTCCTCTTCAGACGAACTTCAACTTTAACATGATTGCCCTTATAAACGGTGAACCGAAACTCTTAAACCTCAAAAGTTACCTGAAAGAGTTCATCGAGTTCAGAAGGGAAGTTATCCTTAGAAAGACTGCCTATGAGCTAAGAAAAGCAGAAGCAAGACTGCACATTTTAGAAGGTCTGAGAATCGCTCTTGAAAACATTGATAGAGTAATTGAAGTTGTCAGAGGTTCTGAAAGCCCTTCTTTAGCTCAAGAACTCTTAGAAAAGGAGTTTGGCCTTTCTGAAAAGCAGAGCAAAGCAATTCTTGACATGAAGCTCCAGCGACTCACCGGACTTGAAAGGGAAAAGATTGATTCTGAATATGAATCTCTCAAAAAAGACATTGAATACTATAAATTTGTTCTCTCAGACAAAGAAGAACAGAAGAGGCTCATAAAGGAAGAGGTCGATGAAATCATCAAGAATTACGGTGATGTGAGAAAAACAGCCATAGTTTCCAAAGAGTCTGAAATTGACATCGAATCAATGATAGAAGAAGAGGAAGTGGTAATTTTCCTTACCCACAAAGGCTTTGTTGCAAGAACCTCTGCAAAAAGCTACAGAACTCAGGGAAGAAGCGGAACCGGTGTCAGAGGAATAAAAACCAGAGAAGGGGACTTTGTCAAAGATGTAATTACTGCATCTTCAAAAGACTACCTCTTAGTATTTACAAATCAAGGAAAGGTTTACTGGTTGAAGGCTTATGAAATACCAAAAACGGAGAAGACATCAAGAGGGTATTCGATAAGGAACTTCCTTCCCGGAATGGCTGGTTCTGAAGTGGTTTCAAAGATAATTCCTGTAAGGGACTTTTCTGAAAAGGTTGATCTTTTCTTTGTTACATCAAGGGGTTTTGTAAAGAGAACAGCACTTCTTGAATTTTCAAACCCAAGATCAACTGGTATAAATGCTATTTCGCTTGAGGCTGGTGATAAGCTTGTTTATGTTGGTATGGTAAAGGAAAAGGACAACGTCATTCTCATATCTAAAGGAGGAAGGGCAATAAGGTTTCATGTTCAGGATGTGAGGAGAATGGGTAGAACAGCAAGAGGTGTTAAAGGGATGCTTGTAAACTATCCTGATGATGGGGTTGTTGCTGCAACGGTTGTCCATCCTGATGACCGTTATCTTCTTTTGGTTACTGAGAGAGGTTATGGTAAAA
>CAJXJV010000181.1 GCA_913055135.1 uncultured Desulfurobacterium sp.
ACAATAAACTTTTAGCAGATAGAATCATAGAACACTCCGGAAAAAATTATATTATTTTTAAAACAACACAAATATTTGGCAATAATAGTATTTTTGAAAATGCAAAAACTATACAAGAACTTATAGTTTTATCAAACTCTTTTGCAACAGAGTTTAATCCTTGCATAAACTCCAAAGACCCTAAGTGTGTCCCATCTTTATCAACAACAGGCACAACTGATCTTAAAGATAATCCAGCCTTACCTAACTCAAATGTATTCACTGCTTGTTTTGTTTGATTTACTTTTACAATAGAATGTCTAAAACTACTTAAATCATCTCCATATTTATCTAGCTTCCAAATTCTTAAAAAAGAGTGATTATCTTTTGTATGCACATGAACTTTTATATTTTTAAACTTTGTAAACTCTTTCATTTTTTTACTCCTTAGCTTATCTCTAACATTTTCTCAATGGCAACTCTGGCTCTTTCAGCTATCTCTTCAGGAACTTCAACTTCAAACTGTTCTCTTTCAAGAGCTTTAAGAAGTCTATCAACAGTTGTCATTTTCATCTGATCACAAACAAATTCACTGTAAGCTAAAATAAACTCAATATCCGGTCTTTCTTTTCTAAGCTGATGAATTATTCCCTCTTCAGTACCAACTATTACTTTCTTTGCCGTTGTTTCTTTTACAAACTCAAGAATCTGAGAAGTACTCCCAACGAAATCAGCCATATCCCTTATTTCTTTTTTACATTCCGGATGTACAACAAAAATAGCATCTGGATTCTCCCTTCTTCTCCTCTCTGCATCTTCAACAGTCAACTTTTGATGAACAGGACAGTAACCATTCCAGACTTTTATCTTTTTATCTTTAACCTTTTCAGCAACGTAACTTCCAAGGTTTCTGTCAGGAACAAAGAGGATTTTTTCAGCATCAACTTTCTCTACAACTTTAACTGCATTTGCAGAAGTACAGCAGATATCTGAAACAGCCTTAACATCAGCAGAACTATTTACGTAGGTAACAACAGCATAATCGGGATTATCTTTCTTAAACTCCTCAATCTCCTCAGCAATTGCCATATCTGCCATGAGACAGTCAGCCTTGTAGTATGGAATAATTACCTTTTTCTCTGGATTCAGAATCTTTGCAGTTTCAGCCATAAAGTAAACGCCACAGAAAACAATGATATCTCCATCCACTTTCTTAGCCTTTCGCGCAAGCTCTAAGGAATCACCAACAAAATCTGCAACGTCCTGAATTGCTCCATCAACGTAGTAGTGGGCAAGTATTACAGCATTCTTCTCTCTCTTTAACTCTTCTATCCTTTCAATCTTGTCCATTCTCTACTCCCACTCAATTGTTCCAGGTGGCTTTGAGGTAATGTCATAAACTACTCTGTTCACCCTTTCAACCTCATTGATTATCCTGTTTGAGATTCTTTCAAGAAGGTCATACGGAAGCTTTACCCAGTCGGCAGTCATTCCATCAACACTCTCAACAGCCCTTATGGCGATCACATAGTCGTAAGTTCTAACATCCCCCATAACACCAACGGTTTGAATCGGTAGGAAAACAGCAAAAGACTGCCATATCTTGTCGTAAAGTCCCGCTTTCTTTATCTCCTCAAGAACTATTGCATCAGCTTCACGCAAGATTTCCAGATATTCAGGCTTAACTTCACCGATTATCCTTATCGCAAGCCCCGGTCCTGGGAATGGTTGTCTCTTTATGATCTCATCAGGAAGTCCTAACTCTTTACCGAGCTCCCTTACCTCATCTTTAAAAAGTTCTCTCAGAGGCTCAATAAGCTTAAAGTTAAGCTTTACCGGCAGTCCTCCAACGTTATGGTGGGTCTTAATCGTTGCAGAAGGTCCCTTAACTGAAACACTCTCTATAACGTCTGGATAGAGTGTTCCCTGTGCTAAGAACTCTGCATCTGGAATCTCTTTAGCAGCCTTTTCAAATACCTCTATAAAGGTGTGTCCGATTATCTTCCTCTTCTCTTCTGGATCTATCACACCTTTTAGCCTTTCTAAAAAGAGAATAGAAGCATCAACTGTTCTAAAGTTCTTCATGTGAAATTTCTCTTTGAACGTCCTTTCTACAGACTCCCTCTCTCCTTTTCTAAGCAGTCCTGTGTCAACAAAGATTGGATAGAGCTGGTCACCAATTGCTCTGTGGAGAAGTGCAGCAACAACGGAAGAGTCAACACCACCAGAAAGTGCACATATGACGTTTTTATCGCCCACAGTCTCTCTAATCTTCTCAATCTCATACTCTATAAAGTTCTCCATTGTCCATGTAGGCTCACAACCACAAATCCTAATTGCAAAGTTCTCCAAGATCCTGTCTCCATACTGGCTATGCTTGACTTCCGGGTGGAACTGAACACCATAAATCTTCTTTTCACTACTCCTTATCGCAGCGTAGGGGGCGTTTTCCGTTTTTGCTATTGGCTCAAACGCTGGCGGAATCCTTAGAACTCTGTCTCCATGGCTCATCCAGACAGTAAATTTGTCTGGAAGACCCGCAAAAAGATCAGAGTTGTCTAAAACCTCAAGCTCAGCCCTTCCGTACTCATGCCTTTCTGCTCTTACAACCTCACCACCAAAAAGGTAAGTAATAAGCTGCATTCCATAGCAGATTCCAAGAACTGGAACTCCGAGCTCAAAGACCTCTTTGCTAACCTTTGGTGAATCTGGTGCATACACACTGGCAGGACCACCAGAAAGAATGATTCCTTTTGGTTTAAATTCCTTAATCTTTTCAATCGGAATGTTGAAAGGATGAATCTCACAGTAAACATGCTTCTCTCTAAGTCTTCTCGCTATCAGCTGGGTGTACTGAGAACCAAAATCCAGAATAAGTATTTTGCTTTCATGAATGTCCTTTACCATCTCTCTCTCCTAAGCTTTCTTTAGAATAAAGTAGAGAAAAATAAGTGAACCAACAAGACCTACTAAAAAAATAATAATCAATTCCAGTAACTTTGTATCCATTTATCTCCTCCAGATTATAACTTCTTCTTAAACCTTTCAAAAAGTTCTCTCCTCCCTATGACCCTTATATTCCTGAATTTGTAAAAGCTGAAAACCTTCTTTATGTAACGAACAGCCAGATCCCCATCCAGCCCACTGCAACAAGGAATTACTTTTCTGTCATCTTTGCACAGGTAAGGCAGATTATTCATAAAGTGGAGCTTCGAACCCTTCTTGCTTCTTTTCGAAAGAGGATCTCTCCACTGTCTTCCCATGTTTGATTTACATTCATGGACTTCAAGGAAGCTCTTAGAAGAAAATGCCACATCTATCTCTTTGTCTGAAATTTTTTCTGATTTTCTGAACATCTTACACTGGTTTACTCTTTTAGGTCGATCTTCAAATGTAAAAGGTCCTAAGGTCGAAACTAAAATCTCAAGGAAATTTCCCCTCTGCTTATCTGTTCCTCTGACAAAGAAATTTTTAAGAAGCCTGAAAAACTCTTCAGATTGGGAAAAGTTAAGAAGTCCAAGCTCCTGAACCTCCCTTACAGTCAGGAACACTCTTTCTGCTCTAATCCTATCAGAATCTGTTGGACGAAAACTGTGTATGAGATCAATCACAAATATAAAGAGATCCGGATTTTTTCT
>CAJXJV010000182.1 GCA_913055135.1 uncultured Desulfurobacterium sp.
ATTTGTGAAAACATTTGCCGAAGGGATAAAAGGAGATCCTCTAATCTACAAAGTGAATACAGTGGTAGGGAAACTGAAATCTATCTTCAGCTCTTTTTCTCCTACGCATATATTTTCTTTAGTCCCTAAACTTTTACCCTTCAAGATTCCAGATTTAAAACAGATTTTAAGAGTTATCCCAACTATACAAGCATTTAAGATTCCTTCTCTTCCGAGATTAACACATACACTTTCTATAATTCCAAAAGTTTTATCTTTTGGACTTCCGAAGCTCAATCAAGTCTTGAATATAATTCCCAACCTCCAAGCCTTTAGGCTTCCTAAACTGAAGCAGGAGTTTCCTTTAGTTCCTAAACTTTTACCTTTTAAATTTCCACAGATAACAGGTATCTTTCCACAGAGACTGCTTCCTGAAATAGAGTTTCCTCGTTTACCTGAGGTTGAATACTCCAGGGCTACAATTCAAAAGACAGAAAAGAGAAGTGTTAACACTGTTTATATCCGACAAATAGTCATTCACACTAATACTCCAATTTCAAATGCCAGGAAATTAGGAAAAGAAATTGCTGAAGGAATAGAGGCTAACTTACCTAATATTTCATTTTCTGAGTTTGTAGAGGGTATATAAGAATATTATGAAAGGTAGCAACCCGATGGATACAACAAAAGATGAAACACTATACAAGAAAAATGGAACACCATGCAGAAAAAATGGAACGCCCCACTTTCATCATACACTAATATTCTCTGTCCCAGAATATCCCGCCAAATCCCTGTAAGTCCCGTTATTTATCACGTCCCTGTTCCAAATTTTTTTGTTTTTACACCTCCCAAATTTCAAAAGCTCCTGAACAGCCTATCTATTTCTCCTCAAGTAATGAAACTACCAGATGCTATTGTAGTGTATTCATAAGGTGTTTAACCTCTTAGCCTATGATTTTTCCTTATGATAAGGAGAGATAAGAAAAATTCCTGTATAATTGCCTAAATTTCTATCTGCCACAAATAATTTCAGGAGGATAAAATGTCTGAAGTTTTTAAAGGAAGAGCTTTTAAGTTTGGAGATGACATTAATACAGACGAAATTATTCCTGCAAGGTATCTGAACACTTCTGAACCCTCCGAGCTTGCAAAGCACGTTATGGAGGATGCAGATCCAGAATTTCCAGAGAAAGTTCAGGAGGGAGACGTAATTGTAGCTGGAAAGAACTTTGGATGTGGTTCTTCAAGAGAACACGCTCCAATAGCCATAAAAGCTGCTGGGGTTTCTGCTGTAATTGCAAAGTCTTTTGCAAGAATTTTCTACAGGAACGCCATTAATATTGGACTCCCGATATTTGAGTCTCCGGAAGCGGTAGAAGGAATTGAAGAGGGGGATATCGTTGAGATAAATCCGGAAACAGGAGTGATTAAAAACGTTACAAAGGGAACAGAGTACAAAGCTAATCCAATTCCTCCAGACATAAGAAGAATTATGGATGCCGGTGGTCTTATGGAGTATGCAAAGCAGAAACTGGGATTGAAATAAAATGGAAGTTTAGTGGATTGGAAGGTTAGAAGTTTGGAAAAATCAGTAAAAATTTGGAGGTAGAAAGTTGAAGACGTTTAAGGTAGCAGTTCTTCCGGGTGATGGAATTGGGCCTGAAATAGTTAAGCAGGCTGTTAAAGTAATGGATGCAGTTTCTGAGAAATTTGACGTAAAGCTTGAGTACCAGTATGGTCTTATTGGTGGAGCTGCAATTGATGAATATGGAATCCCATTTCCAGAGGAGACAAAAGAGATAATCCTCTCCTCAGATGCTGTTCTCCTTGGGGCTGTTGGGGGTCCAAAGTGGGACAATTTAGATTTCTCCATAAGACCTGAAAGGGCTCTCCTTGGAATGAGGAAGCTCCTAAACGCCTTTGCAAACTTAAGACCTGCAAAGCTTTACGATGAGTTAATAGACGCTTCAACATTGAAGCCAGAAGTTGTTAAAGGCGTTGACATAATGGTAATAAGGGAGCTCACCAGCGGTATCTACTTTGGAATTCCAAAAGGAATCTTTGAAGATGATGGAGAGAGAGTTGGAATAAACACTCTCAGATACAGGGAACACGAAGTTGAGAGAATTGCAAGGGTAGCTTTTGAAGTTGCTAAAAAGAGGAACAAAAAAGTAACAAGCGTTGACAAGGCTAACGTTCTTGAGGCTACGGTTCTCTGGAGAGAGGTTGTTGAAAAGGTTCACAAAGAGTTTGAAGATGTTGAACTCAACCACATGTACGTTGACAATGCAGCAATGCAGATAATCAGATGGCCAAAGCAGTTTGATGTAATAGTTACAACAAACATGTTTGGCGATATCCTCTCAGATGCCTGTGCAATGCTTACTGGTTCCCTTGGAATGCTTCCATCTGCGAGCATCGGTGGAAAGATTGGACTTTACGAGCCGATTCACGGTTCAGCTCCAGACATTGCAGGGCAGAACATCGCTAATCCGATTGCAACGATTAACTCTGTAGGAATGATGTTTACTTACTCATTTGATATGCCCGAGGTTGAAAAGGCAATTGATGAAGCTGTTAAGAAAGTCCTTGCTAAAGGTTACAGAACTAAGGATATCTATTCTGAAGGAACAAAACTTGTTTCAACTGAGGAGATGGGAGACCTGATTGCCGAAGAAATAAAGAAAATTTAGGGGTAGGAAATGAAGGGATACAGGGTTGCCGTTGTCGGTGCAACAGGGGCAGTTGGACAGGAGATGATAAAGGTTTTAGAGCAGAGGAACTTTCCGGTTTCAGAGCTAAGACTTCTTGCTTCTGCAAGGTCTGCTGGCAAGAAACTGAAGTTTAAAGGTGAGGAGATAACTGTTGAAGAGCTGAAGCCTTCAAGCTTTGAAGGAATAGACATAGCTCTCTTTTCTGCTGGTGGAGATAGGAGTAAGCAGTTTGCTCCGGAGGCAGTAAAGAGGGGAGCAGTTGTAATTGATAACAGCTCTGCATTCAGGATGGAGCCGGATGTCCCCTTAGTGGTTCCGGAGGTTAACCCTGAAGATGTTGACTGGCACAAAGGAATAATTGCAAACCCTAACTGTTCAACTATTCAGATGGTTGTAGTTCTAAAACCTCTTTACGATATCTCAAGAATTAAAAGAGTTGTGGTTTCAACATATCAGGCAGTTTCTGGTGCTGGTGCTGCAGCGATAGAGGAGTTGAAAGAGCAGACAAAAGCTGTTCTTGAAGGAAAATCTGTTCCACCACCAAACAAGATTCCAAAGCAGATAGCCTTCAACTGCGTCCCACACATTGATAAGTTCTTCCCTGATGGCTATACAAGGGAAGAACACAAGATGATAAACGAGACAAAGAAGATTATGCACGACAACGAGATAAAGGTATCTCCAACCTGTGTAAGAGTTCCTGTTTTCATAGGACACTCTGAGGTTGTAAATATTGAATTTGAGAAGCCTGTTTCTGTTGAAGAAGCAAGGAAGGCTCTTGAGGAAGCTCCCGGTGTTACTGTAATAGATGATTTTGAAAATGCTATCTACCCGACTCCAATAGATGTTGCAGGAAAGGATGATGTTCTTGTCGGCAGGCTCAGGAA
>CAJXJV010000183.1 GCA_913055135.1 uncultured Desulfurobacterium sp.
TTGAGATTTTCAGCCAGTGGATATAGTTTTATTTTAACCAGATTATAAATTAGGGAAAAGAAATGTCGCTGGCGTATAGGCATCTCCCAAGTTATACTTATGAAGATTATAGAGAATGGAAGGGAGATTGGGAGCTCATAGAAGGAATTCCTTATTCTATGGCACCATCTCCGTTAAAAAAACATCAGGATGTGGCCGGTAAAGTTTTTTTTCAATTATTTAGTCAAATTGCTAACTGTGAGAATTGTCAGGTTTTTTATGAGATAGACTGGATAATAAGTAACGAAACGGTTGTTAGACCGGATATAGTTGTAGTATGTCATGATACAGCAGAAGATTTTGTTAGAAAAACTCCAGGTATAGTTTTTGAAATTGTTTCAAAAGCTACAAGTTTTAAAGATGAAAGCTTAAAATTTGAGCTATACGAAAGAGAAGGAGTAAAATATTACGTCCTTGTCTATCCTGAAGAGGAAAGGCTTAAAGTTTATAAGCTCATAAATGGTAGGTTTATAAACGTTTTTGATGGAAGGAATGGAAATTTTACTTTTGATATAGAGTGTGTTCTGAAACTGGAAATTGAAAAAATCTGGTGACAATGAATTTATGGTTGATAAAATCCTTATCAAAGGTGCACGTCAACACAATTTAAAGAACATTGACCTTGAAATTCCCAAGAATAGCCTGGTAGTTATTACTGGAGTTTCTGGTTCAGGAAAGTCTTCCCTTGCCTTTGATACACTTTACGCTGAGGGACAAAGAAGATACGTTGAAAGTCTTTCAGCTTATGCAAGGCAGTTTCTTGAACTTATGGAAAAGCCGGACGTTGACCTGATAGAGGGACTCTCTCCTGCCATCTCTATTGAGCAGAAGACAGTTTCTAAGAATCCCCGTTCAACAGTTGGAACAACAACAGAGATTCACGACTATCTGAGGGTTCTCTTTGCAAGAGCTGGAACACCTTACTGTCCAAAGTGCAACGTTCCTATTGAGCCCCAGACTGTTCAGGAGATAGTTGACAGGATATTAAAACTTGAAGGGAAAAGGGTAATTATCATTTCTCCTGTTGTAAGAGAAAGAAAGGGAGAACATAGAGAACTGATAGAGAGAATTTTCAAACAGGGATTTAGAAGGCTCAGGATTGATGGGAAAGAGTACAGAATAGAAGAAGCTTTAAATCTCAAGCTTGAGAAGAAAGCAAAACATACAATAGAAATAATTGTTGACAGGTTAAAGGTAAATCCAAAGGATAAAACGAGAATTGCAGACTCTGTTGAGATAGCAGTAAATCTCTCTGAAGGTCTTGTTACTCTGCAGGATTACGATACAAAAGAGGAGGAGACTCTTTCAACAAAGGGTGCCTGTCCTATCTGTGGATTTAGCTACAGAGAAATCTCCCCAAGACTATTTTCCTTCAACAGTCCCCTTGGAGCATGTCCTGAGTGTGGAGGACTCGGCTTCAGGCTTGCAATAGATCCAGACCTTTTAATTGACTGGGATAAACCGATTATAGAAGCTATTGAGCTTATTGAAAAAGCAAAATTTGAGTACTTACAGGATTTAGTAGAAACAGGATGTGAATACTTAGGAATTTCCTCTTATACGAAAGCTTCAAAGTTGTCAAAAAAGGAACTTGACTTTCTTCTTTATGCAGAGAAACAGGGATTAAGGGTTTTTAACACAATTCCTTATAGCCGTGGAAACTATAGACCTTACTACTTTGAAGGAATAATCAGACATCTTGAAAGACGGTATATGGAATCGGAGTCTGATTACGTTAAGGAGTTGATAGAGCCTTACCTCAGAGAAGTTACGTGTGAGAAGTGTAAGGGGAAAAGGTTAAATGAGGAAGCTCTCTCTGTAAGGATTGGTGGGCTTAACATTGCTGAAGTTGAATCCATGAGTGTTAAAGAGTGTTATGAGTTCTTTAAAAATGTAAAGTTTTCAGGTCAAAAAGCAATTGTTGCTGAAAGAGTTCTGAAAGAGGTTAAGAACAGACTTGAGTTTCTCCTTGACGTTGGTCTTGATTACTTAACACTTGATAGAAGAACTTCTACCCTTTCAGGTGGAGAATCCCAGAGAATAAGGCTTGCAACCCAAATTGGTTCACGGCTTACAGGAGTTCTCTACGTTCTCGATGAGCCAAGTATAGGTCTTCATCAGAGAGATAACAGAAGGCTTATTGAGACCCTTAAAGGTTTGAGGGATCTTGGTAATACTGTTGTTGTTGTTGAACATGACATTGAAACCATAGAAAGTGCCGATTTTATCGTTGATATGGGACCAGGTGCTGGAGTTCACGGTGGTGAAGTTGTTGCTGTAGGAACGCCGGAAGAGATAAAGAGGAGTGAGAAATCTCTGACGGGTAAGTACCTCTCTGGCAAGCTGAAGATTGAAGTTCCCAAAAAAAGGAGAAAGCCCGGAGATAGGTGGCTGCGGATAGTCGGTGCAAGGGAACACAACCTTAAAAACATTACCGTTGAGATTCCATTAGGACTTTTTGTCTGTGTTACAGGAGTTTCAGGGTCGGGAAAATCAACCCTCATAAATGAGATTCTTTACAAATCCCTGGCAAGGGAGATTTACAAGAGTAAAGTTATCCCGGGGGAGCATGATAGGATTGAGGGACTTGAGTTTGTCGATAAGGTTGTGAGAGTTGATCAATCTCCAATTGGCAGGACTCCAAGGTCGAACCCGGCTACTTATGTGGATGTTTTTACACATATCAGGGAGCTCTTTGCTGCAACTCCAGAAGCAAGAGCAAGAGGTTATAAAAAGGGGAGATTTTCATTTAACGTTCCCGGTGGAAGGTGTGAAGCCTGTAAGGGTGATGGAGTTGTAAAGATTGAGATGCATTTTCTGCCAGATGTCTATGTAACCTGTGAAACTTGCGGTGGAAAGCGTTACAACAGGGAAACTCTTGAGATTACTTACAAGGGTAAGAACATCTACGATGTTCTTGAAATGACAGTTGAAGAAGCTATGGAGTTTTTCAGGAACCATCCAAAAATCTTGAACAAGCTTCAAACCCTTTACGATGTGGGGCTTGGATATATAAAGCTTGGACAACCTGCAACGACCCTTTCAGGTGGCGAAGCGCAGAGGATAAAGCTCGCAAAAGAGCTTTCAAAGAAAGGAACCGGGAAAACTGTTTACATCCTCGTTGAGCCAACAACGGGACTTCACATTCACGATATAAAGAAATTAATAGACGTCCTCCAAAGGCTTGTAGATAAGGGTAATACAGTAATAGTCATTGAACACAACCTTGACTTTATAAAGTGTGCCGACTGGATAATTGATCTGGGTCCCGAAGGTGGAGATGCAGGTGGCAGGGTAATTGCAGCAGGTCCACCAGAAGAAGTTGCAAAAACTGATACATGGACAGGAAAGTTCTTGAAGGAAATTCTATGGTAAGATAAAAATAGAGATGACTACAAATATGGAGGAGTTGTGAGAAAAAAAAGAAAAACCATAACTGTAGATGAAAGAACTTACAATCTCCTGAAAGAACAAAAAGAAAAGTATCATCTAACTTATGATGAACTTTTAAGGAAGCTTGTTGAAGCAACTGCCCTGGAACTT
>CAJXJV010000184.1 GCA_913055135.1 uncultured Desulfurobacterium sp.
AAACTTCTCTCCGAATCTCATCCAGACATGGGCTTCACGGAACTCACGCTGATAACAAAATACAGAAGGGGCCTTTTCAGCAAAGTTGCAGGGATACTTGCCTATCTTGGGATAAATGTCAGAGGAGCATGCATAAACAAAGTCATGTCCCTTAAGGATGAATACATGGTTTACACGATTCAAGTTTCAACGATTTCGGGAGAACCCATACCGCAGGACAAGTTAGAGGAACTTAAAAACTATTTAACCGCTCTTTACTCCGGCAAAAAGTTCCCGGAACCCGAGAAAGTAAAGTTAAAAACCTTTAGAAAAACGCTACCTCTGCCACAAAACAAGGTAAAAATTGACAATAAAACTTCCGAAAAATATACAATCGTAGAAGTTTCAACTCACGACAGACTCGGAATTCTTTACAAACTGACAAAAGCACTGATAGAAATGAACACGAGACTAAGAAGGGCAATCATAACGACCGAAGGAAATAGAGTCATAGATACTTTTTACATAACTGACATAGACTACAAGAAAATAACAGACGAGGAATTTTTGAGAAAACTCAAAGAAAACTTGCTCAGCGTAATATCAAATTAAAGCGGGGAGGGGAAAACCTCCCCGCAGGTTAAAGTCTAAAGAGCCTTAACTTTAACGATTTCTTTTCCTTCTGGGTCAACCATGTGAACCGCACAAGCAATGCACGGGTCAAAGGAATGGACGGTTCTTAAAACTTCCAAAGGTCTTTCAGGGTCTGCTATAGGATTTCCTATCAGAGAAGCCTCGTAAGGCCCTCTCTGACCTTTGCTGTCCCTTGGTCCCGCGTTCCAAGTTGAAGGAACAACGCACTGATAGTTCTTTATTTTTCCGTTTTCAATCACGCACCGGTGCGAGAGAGCTCCTCTTGGAGCCTCGTGGAATCCACATCCCCTGATTTCTCCTTTCGGATATGTAGGATGATTGCAAATTTCCAAGTCTCCCTTACCTATGTTGTCAACAAGCTGTTCCCATTGTTTGATGGCAAGGTCTGAAAGGATTTGAGCCCTTATTGCCCTTGCAAGGTGTCTTCCGGGAGTTGACTGGAGTGCGGAAACTCCAACGGAAGTTCTTGCCAGACTGCTAAGTTCTGAAAGTGCCTTATCAACATACTTTCTCGTCAATTTGTGTCCAAGAGCGTATCCAATGAGAACCTGAGCAAGAGGCCCTACCTGCGTCGGAACGTATTTTCCGTTGACTTTGAATCTTGGAGCCTTTGACCACGAGTATTTTCCGTCAGTATCGAGATAGCCTCCGGGCATGTCAGTGTAGTAAGGAACTGTTTCCTCCTCCCACGGATGCTTCATCCAGTTACCTTTGTACCATGCTCTACTGATATCTTCTCTAACGTTTTCTATGAAGTAAGGATCATTGAAGCTCTTGATGGGTTTAACTGTGGAAAGATCTCCTTTGAGGATGGTTCCACCCGGGAGGTCAAAACTTTCACCTTTTGTGTCCTGTGGAAGATCTGGAACGGCAAGGTAGTTGTCTATACCTTTTCCATACTCAAGCCACTCTGGATAGAATGAAGCAATAGCAAGAACGTCGGGTAAGTAAACTTTGTGAACAAATTCTCTAACTTCTTCAAGGAGTTGTTTAATGTAGTAAAGTCTTTCCATGTTGAGAGTTGCAATGTTGTCCGGGTTGACAGCAGTTCCAACACCACCAACTGCGAGGTTCTGTATGTGTGGGTTCTTACCTCCAACTATTGCTATTGCCATGTCAGCTTTTCTTTGATAGTCAAGAGCCTGAAGGTAGTGGGTAACCGCAAGAAGATTAACCTCTGGCGGAAGCTTCATTGCAGGGTGTCCCCAATAACCATTGGCAAAAGGACCAAGCTGTCCACTTTCTACAAACTTTTTAAGTTTTTCCTGAACTGCTTTGAAAACAGAAGCACCGTTAAGCTTCCAGTCAGAGATACTCTGAGCCAATCTTGCAGTTTTTTGTGGATCTGCTTTGAGAGCGGAAACAACATCCACCCAGTCAAGAGCTGAGAGATGGTAGAAGTGGACAATGTGATCGTGGAGTGCATGGGCAGCTATGATGATGTTTCTTATCATCTGAGCGTTGTAAGGAATTTCAAGCTGAAGTGCATTTTCTACAGACCTTACAGACGCAATTGCGTGAACAGTTGTGCAAACTCCACAGATTCTCTGAGTAAAAAACCATGCATCGTTGGGATTTCTTCCCTGAAGTATAACTTCAATTCCTCTCCACATTTGAGCAGAAGAGTAAGCATCCTTAATGTACCCGTTTTCCGGTAAAACTTCTATTCTGAGATGACCTTCTATTCTCGTAATTGGATCGACTACCACTCTCTTTGCCATTTTTTAAACCTCCTTTATCCATGTGATTTGTGAACCTTGGGTAAAATTGGAAAAGTCTTTACAAAAATCAGGTAGAGTAAAACCTCAAGAGAAACAAGTCCGATTGTTATCATCAGTTCTGCAAATGAAGGGAAGTAAACCCAGTTGTTTCCTGGATCCCAGCCAATGAGGAACACATTAAACCTGTAGAGACAACCTCCAAATAGAAAGAGGAAAGCAAGGATAAATAACCTTCTTGGTGTGGAACGGAAGTTGGAAAACAGAAGAAGAATTGATGGGATTGCAAATAGCAGAATTTCTATTACAAAGCTGAAAGTTAGCATTCCACTGTTCAGGGTATTTACAAGCTGTCCTCTATAGGCAAGGTCGGCAAATCTTACAACTAACCAGGCAAGTCCAAGGTAAGCAACGTATTTTGCCAGTCCTTTCAAGAGGTGGGTTTCATAAGGTCTTCCAAAAAAGAGAGAAGATAACAGGGATTCTGCTACAACAATAGCGTATCCCATTCCTATACATGAGATGAGGAAGAGAAGTGGAAGAAGGATTGTATGCCACATCGGTGACAGCTTAACAGTAGAGATAAGTTGAAGAGAACCGAGAGATGACTGGTGCATCGTAGGAAGAGTTATCCCGAGAGGAATAATGAAATAGAGCAACAGTTTATCAAGGAATCTCTGAACTTTCTGTTTCGTTTCCTCACTCATATTGAACCTTTCAACGATTGCAGGAAGGAGCTCTATCCATAAAACGGTTGTATATGTCATAACACAGATGGCAACTTCAAGAAGAACAGAGTTTGTATTCCAGTGTTTCCATGGAACAAAAAACTCCCATACGTTCCAGTACCTTCCAAGGTCAACTATTACCGCAAGACCTCCAAGTGTGTATCCAAAAGCTCCAGTTAATAGTCCACTTCTAACGAGTGGGTGGTACTTCCAGTTGTTCAGTGCATAGACGAGTATCGCAAGGGAATAGCCACCACAGGCAAGAGCCATGCCTGTAACAACGTCATAGGTTATCCATACTCCCCATGGATATCCATCAGACATTGCGCTAACTGCACCGATACCCTTGAAAAATCTAACTGCTGTAAAGTACATTCCTATAAGGAATAGTAGGAGAAAGAACATAAATGGTTTAGTGAATAGCTTTCTATTTACAACTTCGCAATCTTTACTCATCTTTTCCCTCCTTTTCCCTCTTTTTCCTGTT
>CAJXJV010000185.1 GCA_913055135.1 uncultured Desulfurobacterium sp.
GTCTCCTGCTTTTCAGAGCTCGGTTGAAAAGACATTTGGAGCTCCAATTCACGATTTCGCAGGCTCTATGGTAGTTCACGGACTTGGTGGATGGATAGCCCTCCCGGCAATACTTATCCTTGGTCCCCGAATGGGAAGATACATAAGAGGGAAATCAAAACCTATTCCAATCAGCAACATTCCCTACCTTGCCCTCGGTAGCTGGATTTTGATAATTGGCTGGTTCGGATTCAACGTAATGAGTTCTCAGAGCATTGAAACCATTTCAGGTCTTGTTGCAGTAAATTCTTTACTGGCAACGGCGGGTGGTCTGATAGGTGGAGTTCTCTTTGGGAAAAACGATCCGGGATTTATTCACAACGGCGCGTTGGCTGGACTTGTTGCCATCTGTGCAGGATCCGATATTGTTAACCCAATTGGGGCATTCATCATTGGTCTTGTTGCAGCATGGATATTCATCAAAGCATTCATCTGGGAACAGGAAAAGTTAAAAATTGATGATGTCCTCGGTGTTTGGCCTCTTCACGGTCTAAATGGAATATGGGGTGGAATTGCTGCTGGAATATTTGGACAAAAAGCTCTCTGGGGACTTGGCGGGGTATCTTTAATTTCACAGGTTTTCGGAGCTGCATTGACGGTTATAGTTGCTCTTACTACAGGATTTATTCTCTATAAACTTCTTGATACTGTCTTTGGCCTCAGGCTTTCCGAAGAAGAAGAGTTCCAGGGTTCTGACCTCTCTATTCATAAAATCAATGCCTATCCAGAAGATACTTTCAAAGTCTGATTCCCTTCTACCCTTCTGTGGCTCTCCTTCAACAGAGGGGAGCTTTCCTTTTCAGTCTCTTGCTAAAAGTACCCGATAATGATTATTATTAAGGTAGAAAATCCCGAGGAGGTAAAAATTTGAAAACAATTGAAAGGAAGAAAAAGAGAAACACTAAACAGAAAGCCATAGTGTTTCAGGTTGTTCAGGACTCACATGACCATCCAACAGCCGAAACTGTTTATGAAAGAGCAAAAAGGGAACTTCCCACAATAAGCCTTGGTACTGTTTATAGAATTCTGAAGGAGTTGGTTCCCGAAGGGAAAATTAGAGAAATTATTGTCAATAAACAGTCCAGATTTGATCCAAAAACAGAATTTCATCACCATTTTATCTGTAAAAAGTGTGGAAAGATAGAAGACGTTAAAACTCCTCTATGCAGGTACACATGCAAAAAATTGGAACAAAAAGGATACATCATCGAAGAAATCGAGTACAAATTCTATGGTTTATGTGACAAATGTGCTGCTGAAAATTAGTGCATGTTTTTTCTTTAATTGCACAAATTTTGTTCATCGACGAATAATTAGAAATGATGCTTACATTCTTCCTATCCAGTTAACAATTAAGAAATTTCACCTCTTAACCAGGGAGAAAACCCCAACTTGGCACAATTTTTGTTAGAATAAAAGCCAAATCAACCGGGGGTAGAGAGAGATGAAAAAAATAGAGGCAGTTATAAAGCCTTTCAAGTTAGAAGAGGTGAAAGACGCCCTCACAGAGATAGGAATTCAGGGACTTACAGTTTCGGAAGTGAAGGGATTTGGAAGGCAAAAGGGACATACAGAGCTTTACAGAGGTGCAGAGTACGTGGTAGATTTTATCCCGAAGATCAAAATCGAAGTTGTAGTTCCTGACGATATAGCAGAAAAGGTTGTTGAGGCAATAGTTAATGCAGCAAGAACTGGAAGAATTGGCGATGGAAAAGTTTTCATCATTCCAGTTGAAGATGCTGTCAGAATAAGAACAGGAGAAAGAGGCGAAAATGCAATCTAACATACCAGGAAAGGAGGGGCAGATGAAGCCAAAAAACCCTAAGGAAGTCGTAGAGCTCATCCAAAGAGAAGGAATTAAGTTCGTAGACCTCAGGTTCACAGACATGTTTGGAATGTGGCATCACATCACATTCCCAGCACATGAAATCTCCGAAGAGAGCTTTGAACAGGGGCTCTTCTTTGATGGTTCATCAATCAGACAGTGGCAGCCAATCAACGCAAGTGACATGATGTTCAGACTTGACCCAACAACTGCAGTTGTTGATCCGCTTTCTGAAATCCCAACACTTGTTGTAATTGCTGATATCGTTGATCCTGTTACAAAAGAGCCATACCACAAAGATCCAAGAAACATTGCCAAAAAAGCAATTGAGTACCTCAAATCAACAGGAATTGGAGATACAGTTTACTGCGGTCCAGAACCTGAGTTTTTCATCTTTGACGACGTTAAGTACGACGTTGGAATGAACTACTCATTCTACGAAGTTGACAGCGTTGAGGGTGTCTGGAGAACTGGAGCAGATGAGAATCCAAACCTCGGACACAAGATAAAAGTAAAAGGTGGTTACTTCCCAGTTCCACCAGCAGACCAGCTTGACCACATCAGGAAAGTAATGGCAATGAAAATGGAAGAAGCTGGTCTCACAGTTGAAGCTCTCCACCACGAAGTTGCTACAGGTGGACAGGGTGAAATTGACTTTAGGTTTGGGGATTTCGTAACAGCAGCTGACAACCTCATGTGGGCTAAGTACGTCGTTAAGAACGTTGCAAAGATGTTTGGTAAAACTGCTACATTTATGCCAAAGCCACTTTACGGTGACAACGGAACAGGTATGCACACCCACATGTCAATCTGGAAGAACGGTGAAAACCTTTTCCATGGTGACAGCTATGCAGGACTTTCTGAAACTGCTCTCTATTTCATCGGTGGAATCATCAAGCACGCTAAGGCTGTTTGTGCATTTACAAACCCAACTGTTAACTCCTACAAGAGACTTGTTCCAGGATTTGAAGCTCCAGTAAACCTCTGCTACTCTGCAAGAAACAGATCTGCTTCAATCAGGGTTCCAGTTGTAACAAGTCCAAAAGCTAAGAGAATTGAGGTTAGGTTCCCAGATTCCTCTGGAGCTCCATACCTCGCATTTACTGCACTTCTCATGGCGGGACTTGACGGAATCGAAAACAAGATTCATCCAGGTGAACCTGTTGATAAAAACCTCTACGACCTTCCACCAGAAGAACTCAAAGACATCCCAACAGTTCCTGGTTCTCTTGAAGAGGCTATCGATGCTCTTGAAAAGGACTACGAATTCCTCACAAAAGGCGGCGTAATGACAGAACAGTTCATTGAAGACTACATTGAGTACAAGAGGAAGGAAGAAATTGATCCAGTGAGACTCAGACCTACTCCAATGGAATTCTTCCTCTACTTTGACGTTTAATATCCTGGCTCCCTTCTGGGAGCCTTTTAAACAGCAAAAACTTTTTTCTTCAACAGTCCTTCAAATTCATCAGCAGAAATCGGTGGAGAGAAGTAGTATCCCTGTCCTTCATCACAACCTATTTTCCTCAGGAACTCTACTTGTTCTTTTCTTTCTATTCCTTCTGCCACAGAAGTCATTTTTAGAAGTTTTGAAATATCAACAATAAACTTAACAATACTCCTATCCTCTTCACTCTCTGGAACATTTTTAATGAACGATAGATCAATCTTCAGCTCGTGAGCTTTTATCA
>CAJXJV010000186.1 GCA_913055135.1 uncultured Desulfurobacterium sp.
GTTTGAACTATTTTTTCTAAAATTCCTTTTTCCTTTGCGTGCCTTAAGATTAAGTTAATCACAGTTGACTTCTTTCTATTGAGTGGTTCAAGAACCTCGAGTATATCCTCATCAATTGTTACGAGGATTTTTCCTTTCTTAGCCATTCTATAATCCTCCTTTTTAGCCATCTTATCCCTTCATCGCTTGGTAATAACCACGAACATTGGCAAACTCAGGCTCTTCTGGAATGAAAATGTTTCCCATATCTTCAAGATAATTTCTTACGAATCTTGCTCCTCCTCCTGCAACAATTACAAACTTACTTAATCCCATAATTGTTTTGTAATCAGCTTCTATCTTTCCAAACAAATATTCAGCATAATCCTCTGAGAGTTCGTCTATGACGTCACTAAGGTTGTATTCCTCTCCACTTATTTCTATTTTTCTATCAACTAATGCCTGCTTTATGATTGGCTCTGGAATTGGAAGGCGGTGGATTTCTTCCCTGATATATTCTGCCAAACCTTCTACAATTTTAACGATGCCTTCATTCTCGTAAGCCTTTGAGTAAGAAACATCAAATTTGCCTTCTTTATTGATATATCCAACGTCCACTGTGTTATAGCCAATATCTATAACCAAAACTCCTGGTATCTTTCCTTTCTTGCTGACAAAATCGAGGTAAATTCCATAACCTTGAGGAAGGATTAAAACTTTTGGAATTTCAACAGCTCTACCGTCAAAAGAAAAGGCAGAAAGAGCTTTTTCATATTCATCTTTCCTGTCAAAATCAGAGAGAGCGAGACCAGTTACTAAAGCGTCTATCTTATCGATGCCTTCCATAATCATTAACTTGATCAGGAGTAGGGGAGAATACTTTTTGAGATATGAAAATGATCTTGTTGTCAAGGGAGAATGAAGAGCAGCTTCTTCTCCTACAAGGAACTTCTTACCATTGTAGGTTATAAGGTTGTCCTGAGTGTAGTTAGACTTGTTTAGGAACTTGGAAGCCTTAGCCACTGCATTGGGGAACTTCCCTTTTTTGGTGGTCTTAAACTCTCTGTCTGAGACTATGTATTTCACATCTCCGTAACCGAAGTCTGCCACTACAATATTCATGACTCCCTCCTTTTGTTTAGTGATGTTTGTATTATACTGGATAGCATAATATTGGTCAATATAGCCAAATATATACTTGGCAAATAAAGGTAAATATATCCAGATATATCGTAAGATAAACTTTGGATTGTTTTCACTTCGGAGAGGGATACTGAGAGCCTAACTAAAAATTTTGCAGAAAATAAAGATTCTGTCGTTAGTATAATGACTATTATATAGTCTTATATCAGCGTCAAAATTTTTATTTTTGCCTCTCCTGATTGGCTTCTGTTCGGAGATTTTCCTATGTTTCTGTTCTTATGATATATATAGATATATAGGGATATAGTTAGCTAATAGAATTTTATATGTAATTGATAGCACACTTAATATATCTTAGTATATCTAAATAACTAACAATAATCCAGGGATTTTGGAGAAAGTAAGTTAAACTGTTTCGATGGTTATTTTTTTAAGGTTCTTGATTGCCGAATAGACTTTTTCTATTCTTTTGGAGAGGAAAGAAACAATCTCTGTAGGTAGTTTAGAGGAATGATTCTTTAGGTTAGTTCCTTTAAGTTTTTCCTTAGCATAGATAAACTTCCAGATATTCCTTCTTTTGTCGAAGTCTTTTTCATCATCTATTCTGTCAAAGAATTTTTTAATCTCTGGAGGCAAATTGTTAACTATGGTGTAGTAGAGAACGAGGTTTGTAAGCTCTAAGCCAATATCTTGAGAGTTTTTCATTATAAAAGCAGTTACTTGATAAGTCTCTTCTGTGATTTCGGTAGGTGTAGGATATTTTACTTGTTTAAGGTTGATAGGATAAAAAATTCCTTTAGCTATCATTTGAAAAAAAATGTCAAACTTGAATATTTCATCTTCACTTAGCCTATATAAACCTTTCTGTTTTTTTTCCTTTGTATAGAAGTGATATGTTAATCCTGCTGCAAGTTCAGAGTTTGATATCTTTGCTAAGCTTTTATTCATCTTAACGAACAGTTTTTTCCAGTCTTCGCCTTTTTTTTCCTTTATGACTTCTACTGTCTTTTCTAACTTTTCATTTGTCAGAAAAAGCTTTGCATCTCTATAGACAGTTTTCCATTCTTCCGCTATTTCCTTTGCAGATAATTTCTGGAGTCTATTGTTTCCCCTGAACTTCTTATACGCTATAAGAAACAGTGTTGGTTCTATGTCGAGGGCTAAGGCAAGTAGAAAAAGGTCAACGTTGTTCTTTATCTGGTATTTCTTTTTTAGATAGCCTGTCATATAAGTTAGCGGGACTATTGAATTCCAAGCAATTACTTTATTGTTTAACTGAAGAACATTTTTTCTTCCCGGTTTGAAGTATCTGGTTAAGAGAATTTTCCACGTCGTAAGTCTAACTTCCTTTATTCCTCTTCTATAACACTCAAAAGAGTAGAGAATCAAGGGAATATCGCTCTGCTTTATCCTGTAAGAGCTCTTGTTGGGAAAAAGCACTTTTAGAGCTCTTAATAGATGACTCCTGTTTTCCATAAAAGCCTCTTTTGCTCTATCTTCTGTATTTCTTTAAAACTTCTTCAATCTGTTCCATAGCCTGATTAATCTTTTCTCTGTCCTGTGGATCTGTTACAACAGACATAACAGCTCTTTTGTAGTCATTCGCCATTAGATAGAGATTCTCTTTTAAAGTTTCCGTTCTGTACCAGTGGTAGAGTGCCCAGGCTCCAATGAGTGCAAGAATGAAAAGGAGTCCTTCGCCTATAAATCCTTTTCTCATGCTCTTCTCCTATTAAAAAGGTTCTACTAAGTCGTAATTTGTTGGTGCTAATAGTATGTGGTGTCCAAATATTAGAAGGTAAGTAATGTCAAAGATAAGTGGAGGAAGTAGTATTAAGCTTTCGGAAGGGAAAAGAGTTAGCAGAATACTTGCTATAACTATTTCAGGTATTACAATTGGATGGGAAAATAGATTTTCTGTCATAAGGGTTAATATATTTTCAGTTGAGATTTCTCCCACTTTAGCGAAAAAAGTAGCCACACAAAGGATTACAATAACCGTGATTATGTTGGAAAAGAGAAACCTTTCTGTTAGGGATGATTTTGAAGACCGTGAGTACGTTGCTTTTACTTTTCTCTCTGGAAGTGTGATTCTTTCCCTCTTTACGTTACACTTTGTTGAAGCCAATGGGATGGCATGGACTAACAGAGTGGTTTTCTTATCTTCGCTGTGAAAAGATCTGCAGGTTCTCATCTTTCCTCCTTAACAAGGACACGCAACCTCGCTATCGCTCGGTTGCTGTGCTTTGATTTGAATTTTTGAAAAAGAAAGAATTTGAATGATTATCATTTGTAAACCATGTTTCCCTTAGCTTTTCCAGAAGCCTCTTCAAACTTTCTGAATGAGATTTTTCCTCCAGCTTTTCAATGTGATAACCAAAAGCCCAATCTCCACAGGAAATCCAGAACGTAGGTTCTTCCTTGATATTCTT
>CAJXJV010000187.1 GCA_913055135.1 uncultured Desulfurobacterium sp.
AGGGAAAATTCTTGTTTCTGAGAGTGGAATAAAGGAAAAAGAGGATATTGTTAAACTGAGAAAAGCAGGTGTTGATGCTTTTCTGATTGGAGAAACTTTAATGAGAAGTAAAAATCCAGAAAAAATCCTAAAGGATTGGGTTTTCAATGAAAAGCGGCGGAACGCCGCCTGTTAAATTGCTTTTATCACCTTTCCAGCTTTGAGGCACTTGGTGCAGACCCAGATTCTCTTCTTCTCTCCGTTTACGATAGCCTTAATTTTCTGAAGGTTTGGTCTTTGCTTCTTGCTTGTAACCCTGTGGGAGTGGCTTACCTTGTTTATGAAGATTGTACTCTTTCCACAAATTGCACACTTTGCCATTTTTTCTACCTCCTAATAGATATACTTTCTATAACCTCTCCCAAGACAAGAGGGAGAGATAAAGATAAATAAAAAGCACAAAAGTGCAGTGGCAAATTTATCACTACAGGATTCAAGTTTCAACCTATTTCCATATCTTTCAGCTGCTGGAGAGTTCCTGATAGCTTCTCAAAAACCTCTTTTAACTCTTCTAACTCTGCTCTGTTCTTTTCAACAACCTCCCTGGGAGCTTTCTTCAGGAAATTCTCATTTGCTAATTTTTTCTCAAGTTTTTGAATGTCTTTCTCAATACCTTTTAGCTTCTTCATTATTCTAAAAATCTCACTCTCAACATCAATGAGTTCTCCTACTTTTACGTAAACCTCAATACCCGGCAGGAAGAAGGAAACACACCCAGAAGGAGCCTCACTGGTGGAGTGAATCTCAGAAACTTTTGCAAGCTGCCTTATAGAAGCAGCCATCTTCCCTATGGTTTCCATCAACTTATCGTTGTCACTCCTGACAAAGACCTCCACAGGTGTCGATGGTGGTATGTTGAGCTCTGCCTTAACATTTCTTATTCCTCTGATTATCTCCTTGACTATCTCTACTCTTTCTTCATCCTTTTTGAATTTGTACTCTATGGATGGCCAGGGAGCTATAACGATTGACTCAGCATCTCTGTTTGGAAGCTTCTGATAGATCTCTTCAGTAAGGAATGGCATTATCGGATGGAGGAGCTTCATGGCATCTCTAAGAACGGTTACCAGAACGTGAGCTGCCGTTCTTTTCTCCTCTTCATTACCCTTATAGATCCTCTGTTTTGAAAACTCGATGTACCAGTCGGCAAATTCGCTCCACAAGAACTGGTAGATAGCTTTCGCAGCATCGTTGAACCTATAGTTTTCGAACTCTCTATCAACCGTCTCTATTGTGTCAGAAAGCTTTGAAAGTATCCATCTATCCTCAGGAGCATAGGCAACCGCCCCCTTCATTTCGACATTTTCAAGGGCTGAGAAGATAAACTTAGCTATGTTCCAGATTTTGTTGGCAAAGTGTCTGTAGCCTTCAATTATCCTCTCTGAGAGTCTTATATCCCTTCCCTGAGCAGCAAGGGCTGCAAGGGTAAACCTCAAAGTATCTGCTCCATACTTTTCGACCATCTCAAGGGGATCAATAACGTTTCCCTTTGTTTTGCTCATCTTCTGTCCTTTTTCATCCCTGACAAGGGCATGAACATAAACATCGCTAAAAGGCTTCTCACCCATGAAGTGGTAACCCATCATCATCATACGGGAGACCCAGAAGAAGATGATGTCAAAACCGGTAACAAGGAGATCGGTAGGATAGAAAGCTTTCAGATCATCCGTCTCTTCTGGCCAACCAAGAGTTCCGAAAGGCCACATCGCAGAACTAAACCACGTATCAAGAACATCCTCATCCTGATAGAGGTTTGTGCTTCCACAGTTTTCGCACTTTTCTGGAGCTTCCTCTGAAACGTTTATGTGGCCACATTCTTTACAGTACCATGCCGGAATTCTGTGTCCCCACCAGATCTGCCTTGAGATGCACCAGTCTTTTATGTTGTACATCCAGTCGAAGAATGTGTTCTCCCACTGTTTTGGAATAAAACGAATCTCTTCCGTTTTGACAGCTTCTATTGCCTTTTCTGATAGAGGTTTCGTCTTTACAAACCACTGATCTGAAAGATAGGGTTCAACAATGGTTTTACACCTGTAACAGTGACCAACAGCATGAACATAAGGCTCCACCTTTTCAAGAAGTCCTTCTTCTTTAAGCATTGCAACTATAGCTTCCCTTGCCTCAAACCTATCCATTCCTTTAAAAGGTTCGGCTGTAATCCTCCCCCAGTCGTCCATTATCTGAATTGCAGGGAGGTTGTGCCTCTGGGCTACTTCAAAATCGTTAAAGTCGTGGGCTGGAGTAATCTTAACTGCACCGGTACCGAATTCAGGATCGACATACTCATCTGCAATTACTGGAATCTCTCTGTTTACAATCGGCAGCAGAACTTTCTTACCAACAAGATGTTTATATCTCTCATCGTCTGGATTTACAGCAACCGCAACATCACCTAACATTGTTTCAGGTCTTGTGGTTGCAACAACTATGTAACCATCTCCACCAACAACAGGATATCTGATGTACCAGAGATTACCCTGCTCTTCTTCATGTTCCACTTCAAGGTCAGAGAGAGCTGTATGGCACCTTGGACACCAGTTTATGAGCCTCTTTCCTCTGTAGATAAGTCCTTCTTTATAAAGGGTAACAAAGGCTCTCCTGACAGCTTTTGAGAAACCTTCATCCATTGTAAACCTTTCTCTATCCCAGTCACAGGAAGTTCCAAGCTTTTTAAGCTGGTTGATAATTCTGTTTCCGTACTGCTCCTTCCATTTCGAGACTCTCTCCAGGAATTTTTCTCTTCCAACGTCGTGACGGGTCAATCCCTCTTTTGCCAGTTCTCTTTCAACAACCCACTGAGTTGCAATTCCAGCATGGTCTGTTCCTGGAATCCAACAAACTTCAAAGCCCTTCATTCTCTTCCAGCGACAGACGATATCCTGAAGGGTTGAGTTGAGGGCATGTCCAACGTGGAGAACTCCTGTAACATTTGGCGGTGGAAGAACTACACTGAATTTTGGTTTTTCTCCCTTTAGAACTCTTTTCTCATCTGCATGGAAGTACTTCTTTTCAAGCCAGAAGTTGTACCATTTATCCTCAAAAAGAGCCGGATTGTAAGTATTCGCTTCCATTTTTCTCCTCCAGAAACCTGATTAGTTGGTTAATGCTAAATTTTAAACCACTGGTAATTGAAAAGTAAGCTCAAAGGGATAAATTTAGGATTGAACTTCGCGCCCGTAGCTCAACTGGATAGAGCGTGGGACTACGGATCCCAAGGTTGCAGGTTCGACTCCTGCCGGGCGCGCCACCTTTTAAGGCTCTTAGATGGAAGACTTGAAGTTCCTGAGAGAGGCTCTTAAAGAAGCTAAAAAGGCCTTTAAGCTTGGTGAAGTTCCTATAGGAGCTGTAGTCGTAAAAGACGGTAAAATTGTAGCCCGTGCTTTTAATCGCAAGGAGTTCCTTCAGGACCCAACTGCCCACGCGGAAGTCTTAGCGATAAGAGAAGCCTCAAGGAAATTAAACTCTTGGCGTTTAACCGACTGCACTCTCTACTCAACT
>CAJXJV010000188.1 GCA_913055135.1 uncultured Desulfurobacterium sp.
TTTGAAAGACCATCCGATTCTTAAAGCTGCAAGGGGAGAGAAGACTGACTACACTCCTATCTGGATAATGAGACAGGCGGGAAGGTATTCTGAGCGTTACAGAAAGATAAGAGCTCAGGCTGGCAGTTTTATGGATCTATGCAGGAATCCTGAGCTTGCAGCGGAGGTTACTCTTATTCCGATTGAAGAGATTGGAGTTGATGCTGCAATTCTATTTTCTGATATCCTGGTTCCCGTTGAGAAAATGGGAATAAATGTTAGATTTGTTGAAGGGAAAGGTCCTGTCCTCGAACCAAAAGTTGAAAAGCTCGAAGATGTCGAAAAGCTGAGAGTCCCAGAGCCTGAAAAAGATCTACCCTACGTCCTTGAAACAATCCAGATAATAAAAAAGAAACTTACAGATAGACCTCTCATAGGTTTTTCCGGAGCTCCATTTACACTGGCAAGCTATATGTTAGAAGGTGGAAGCTCTAAAAACTACATAGCTGCAAAGTCAACAATGTGGAACAATCTGGAGCTCTGGGATGCTCATATGTCAAAACTCACAGAAACAGTCATAGAATACCTTTCATCCCAGATAAAAGCAGGAGTTGATCTTGTTCAGATCTTTGACTCATGGATGGGAGTTCTTGCGAAGGAAGACTATGAAAGATTTGTCTTCCCATACACAGAAAGAATTGTTAATGAATTGAAGAGAAGACATCCAGAAACTCCGATAATCCACTTTGGAGTCAATGCAAGTCACCTCCTTGAAGTTAACAACAAGCTGAACGTTGATGTCATTGGTCTCGATTGGAAAACAGAAATTCCATTTGCCCTTGAAAGAATAGACAGGTCAATTCAGGGAAACCTTGATCCTGTAGCTCTCTTTGCTGACGAGAAAACAATAGAAGAAAAGGTAAGAAAGATCCTCACTGAAGGACTTAAAGCAAGAGGGCATATATTTAACCTTGGTCATGGAATCTTACCACCAACAGATCCTGAAAAGGCAAAGTTTTTAGTTGATACGGTTCACAGAATAAGCAGGGAGCTGAGAGAATAAAGCGATGAAGTTAAGGTGGTTTCTAACACTCATTCTCTTTGTTGCTGCTGTTGTCTCTTCCTATTTTGCAATTGAAAGTTATGCAGAAGCAAAACTGAGAGAGAAATTTGATAGGAAAATAACTTCACTACCCGTCAACGTCTCCTATTCGGATCTAAAATACCAGCTTCTGGAAAACAGAATAACGATTAAAAACCTCAAGGTATCCGAGCTGGGCTACACCATTTCCACAGAAAAAATTACTGTTGATCTGCCCATTACTGCAAGAAAGAAGGAACTACCAGAAAGCCTTCAGCTCAAAATGGAAGGATTTTCAATACCAACCAATTTACCGTTCATTAAAAACTTCTTTAAAATCATCGGATTAAATGGTGAAAAACTGATGTTAAACCTAAATACAGAGTATTCTTTTGACGGTAATGTTCTCTTAACCCATTTAGCTACTTCATCTCCAGCCCTCGGAGATTTAGTGATCTCCTCCTATTTCACAAACATCACAAAGGAAAAACTTCAAATGGTACTTAATGGTACTGCGGATGAAAAAGATACATTGAAAAGGGTAGCATTAGCATATCTCAATATCAGATATAGAGACCGTGGACTTCTTCAAAACTTCTTCAATCAAGAAGCAAAACAGGAAGGAATCTCTGTAGAAGAGCTGAAGAAAAGGTTCATTCAGACTATTGAAAAAAACATTCGGAGCAATCAGGAAATCAGAGAGAAAATAGCATATCCACTCATAAGCTTTATAAAAAATCCTTCATGCCTAGAAATAACTCTAAAACCCGTTCAGCCTATCTCTATCGGAGAAGTAAAACACATTTTGAAGAACGACCCGGATATATCTCAAATCATTAAAACAACAGGTCTGATCCTAAAAACATGTGATTAAAACGCTTTGTCCTGCTCTTTTTTTCTCTCTCTGACTCTTCTTATCATTTCTTCCAATGGAATGGGAGCAGCTTTTATGCCCTTTGATGGACATATATTGACGCAATGACCACAGCCGTTACATAGCTCTGGAAACGCCGGAATGACATTTCCTTCTTCATCAACACCTCTTGTCTCACACATTTCAAGACATTTCTCACAGTTCTGGCAAATGTTTTTGTCTATGGTTTCAAGGAAACTTGGAGTATAGAGATAACCTCCAAAAGTCAGATAGGCATAGTTACCTTCTTCATCAGACAGGAGATCTTCTTCATTAACTTCAATATCCTCCATCCTGGAGGAACAATTAATGCCTCATAAAAAAGCGTCCTCAGGACAAACGATTTTACACATTCCATCACCAATGCAGAGCTCCATTTTAGTGAGAACAGCAACCAACTTTCCATTTATCTCCTGGAGCTCTATACATCCCTGAGGACAGACTTTAATACACTCTCCACAGCCTGTACACTTTAAAAAATTTATACCTCCGGGATATTGAGGAACAAAAGGAGAACCATCCTGACACAGGATTATCTGGTTTCTCACTCTATCAGAAACTCTCCGTCTCATATTTGACCTGCCTAATATGGAGTAAATTATCAACCTTTATCTATAGAGCATCTGTAATGTTACATTATAAACATAATCAAATGGAAAACAATTGAGACAAATCAATTCAATTGGAATAGTCTAACTGGAGATTTCTATATTCAACTCTCTCATTTTTCTTCTGAGAGTATTTCTATGAATCCCGAGGACTTTTGCAGCTTTAACCTGGTTGTAATTGCAGTATCTCAAAACCTCTGAAATAAGGATCCTCTCAGCACTCTTTACAACCAGATCGTAGAGGTTGTTCTTTTCCTTCTGTTCAACTGTGAAGACCTCAACTACAAAGTTCCTTATTGCCTCTTCAAAGGAAGGTTCTTTAGTAGTAGCAGCAGTTGGCTTTAAATCCTTTACATCTATGACATCAACGGGCGAAAGGAGCATCGCTCTCAAAATCATGTTTTCCAACTCTCTTACATTTCCAGGAAAATCGTAACCAAGTAACCATTCAACAGCACTTTCTGAAAGCTCCTTCACCGGTAGCTTAAACTCCTTTGAAAACTTCTTGATGAAATAGACAGCCAAAGGAATTATGTCCTCTCTTCTTTCCCTCAGTGGAGGAATCTCTACATTTACAACGTTGAGACGGAAAAACAGATCTTCCCGAAAGTTTCCTTTCTTAACTTCTTGCTCTAAGTTTCTGTTCGTTGCAGCAACAATTCTGACATCCACCTTGATGGTTTTATTGCCTCCAATCCTTCTGATTTCTTTTTCCTGCAAGACCCTCAAAAGCTTCGACTGCAGAGAGAGCTCAAGTTCTCCAATCTCATCCAGAAAAATCGTCCCACCGTTTGCCTGTTCAAAGATCCCTTTCTTGCTGGAAACTGCCCCGGTAAAAGCTCCCTTTTCATATCCAAAGAGCTCTGCCTCAAGGAGATTCGGAGGAAGTGCTGCACAGTTAATTGCTAAGAATGGCTTATTTCTTCTATGAGAGT
>CAJXJV010000189.1 GCA_913055135.1 uncultured Desulfurobacterium sp.
TAAAGAACCAAAGTTTGGAATGAGCAAATATCAGATGAAAATACTTTATCAACAGGCTATTGCCAACGAACTTGCAAAAAGTATAGAAACTTTATCACCCGTAAAATCTGCAAAAGTTATTGTCTCTTTTCCTGAGGAAACTTCTTTTCTTTCAAGTGAAGAACCAAGAGCTTCTGCAGTAATTGAACTTTATCCAGGAGAGAGACTCACAAAAGAACAAATAAGAGGAATTGTTAATTTATTAGTTAAGTCAATTAAAAATCTTAAACCAGAAAATGTATCTGTGGTTGACCAGTTTGGTAAGGAGCTTTCTGAAGAAGTCTTTGATGCTTCTTCTTCAGACGAAGTAGAGAAAAATTTAAAGATTAAGAGGAAGGTCGAGAGGGAAATAGAGTCGAAAGTAATGGCGATGCTTGCCAAGGTTTATGGCGCATCAAGAGTTTCTGTAAAAGCTAATGTTGACCTGGATTTTACTCAGGAGGAAGTTGAAGAGCATGTATATGATCCTGACAGAAGTGCAATTGTGAGTGAAAAGAGAGAAAAGGAAATCAGTTCTACTTCTTCAGCTCTTGGTGGAATTCCCGGTTCGACATCAAATCTTCCACCTCCTGTAGGAAGAGATTTTGAAATTGCAGGAGAACTCGGTTTAGGAAAAGGAGGAAAAGTAGAAAAGAAGAAATCCATTGTAAACTACAATACGGGGGAAGTGAAAAGGAAAAGAATTTTGAATTCTCCAACGATAAAAAGATTAACTGTTTCAGTTCTGGTTAGCGGTAAATATGTTGTGAAGAATGGAAAGCTAAAATATGTTCCATTAACAGAGGATGAGCTTCAAGAAATTGATAAAGCAGTAAAGACAGCTGTTGGCTACAATCCTTCACGAGGAGATATAGTAACTGTTGCTTCACTGCCGTTTGAAAGTGTAGCGGAATCGACACAGGTGAAAGTTACAGAAGAAGTTACAATTTCAGCTCCGGTTAAAACACTTTCTGAGAAATTGGGAATTCCTCAATGGGTAATTCTTGCTGCGGTTGGAGTGCTTTTACTACTGTTGGTGGTAATCGGCTCCATAATTTTAAGGAAAAGGAAGGAAAAAGTTATTGCTACAAAATCCATTGAAGAATTTTTATCAACGCAGGTTCCAGTTGGGGTTCCTGCTGAATCAGAAGAAGGTATAGAATCATTTCTTGAAAAAATTGATACTGAAAAAGTTCCTGTTACTCTCTCAGAACTTGCCAAACTTGTTCCCGGCTTAAAGATAGAAGATTTGAAGTACGAGCCTGAAAGTGTTAAAGTTGATAAAACTCTGAATGCAATACTAAAGCACATAGAGTCTAAGGTTAAGGAAAATCCGAAGAAAGCAGCGGAGATTATTAGAAGATGGCTGAACAGCTAATAGAAAGTAAAGAAGTTTTACTAAGAAAAATTTTCGAAGAGATAAATGAACTTGTAAAAAGGCAAAAGTGGCTTGGGGATTTCAATATTCTCTTGAAAGCACTTTCTATCAGAGATTCATACACTGAAGGTCATTCTCACAGGGTTGCTATTTACTCGTACCTTATAGGAAAAGAGTTTGGTCTTGATAAAGAAAAGTTATCAAGGCTCTATATTGGAGCCTTTCTTCATGATATAGGAAAGATAGGAATTCCTGACGCCATTCTTTTAAAACCTACTTCTTTGACGCTCGCTGAAAGAAAGTTAGTTGAAAAACATCCTTTACTTGGATATGAGCTTCTGAAAGATCGTCAGCTCCCCTTTATTCTCAATATAATATTAAAGCATCACGAAAGGCTTGATGGAAAGGGATATCCATTGGGGATAAATCATAGAAAAATCTCTTTTACTGTAAATATTGTGAGTGTTGCAGATATTTTTGATGCTCTTACAACCGATAGACCATATAGAAAAGCTTTGTCTCTTGAAGAGACGTTCTCAATTATAGAAAAAGATACCGGGAAAGCATTTTATCCTGAAGTTGTAGAAGCTGGAATAAAAGTATTAAAAAAGGCAGGAGTACTGGATATTTTCCGAGGTTCTCTCCTTACAGAGGATCTGGAAAAATTCCGAAAGGAAGCGTTCTTTACAGATGTTATAACAGGACTTCCCGCATTTAGTAGATGGAAAGAGAAAGTTGTTGCAGTTCAGAATGAGAATGATATAGCTTATGTGGCTTTTGATATAAAGGGGCTACTTCTTATCAACCTTACTCGAGGGTGGGAAAAAGGAGATGAGATACTTGAAGACATAGGACGTGAGCTTCAAGAGAGTAAGATGGGAAGTTTTTGTCGATTTACGGGTGGAACTTTCCTGGGGATTATCTCAAGGAAATGGATTTCCAGATTTCGAGAAGTTCTAAATACTGTCAGTGTTAAGCATCGTATTACAATTCATGAAGTAATTCTTGAAAGGAAGAGTGTTAGCTCAGCAGAGGAGCTGGTTGCTATTCTTATTAAAAAGCTCAGAGAGAAAAAGAGAGTTTCTGCTACTTCTGGTGGTCTGGAGAAGCTTGTTAGGAGACGGTGGAGATGACGAACCTTGGAAAAGCAGCTATTTTGCTTCTATCCTTGGACGAGGAAGTTGCTTTTAAAATAATGGAACATCTTGAGGAAAGTGAAGTTCAAAAAATTGCTTTCCTTATGATGAAAGCCAAGTCTGTGCCTCCGAGATTAATAATGAGAGCTGTGGTTGATTTTTTAAGGTTATATAACAGACCTTTTGCAAGAACTCCCAGTAAGAGGTTTATACAGAAGGTACTTGAACTTATCTCAAAAAATGATGAAAACGTTAAGAAAATAGTAGAAAAAACACTTGCCCTTCAGGATGCCAAGAAAAAACTTTCTGTAGCTAACATAATTGATTCTTCTCTTCTTGTGGAGAACTTTAGATACGAACATCCTCAGCTTTTTGCTTTTATTATTTCCATTCTATCAAATAGAAAAGCGATGGAAGTCTTATCTGAACTTCCTGATGAACAAAAAGTTGAAATACTTTTGAGAATTGCCGGAATGGAGAAAATATCTCCGGAAGCAATAAATATTGCAAGCGATTCCTTAGTTGACAATATGAAGCTGATAGAAATAGCAGCTTCAGAAAAAGTTGGAGGTCCTGAAAGAGCAGCAGAGATACTAAGAGCTTTTGGTAGCGAATTATGGAAATTGTTTGAGATGATAAGAGATAAAGAACCGGAGCTTGCTCAGAAAATAGAAGATATTCTATTCCCATTTGAGTCTCTTCTTTATGCTAATAATAGAGGAATTCAGAATATTATTATTTCTGTAGACAGGCAAACTCTTCTTGCAGCACTTTACGGTTCTGAAGAATCTTTGAGAGAAAAGTTCCTTAGCAATATGCCTCAGGCTATGAGGGCTGCCTTTGAGGAGGATCTCAGTATATCTGAATTTTCCCCCACAGATGTAGAAAAAGCAAAAGAGGAGATTATAAAGAAAGCAAAGCAGCTTCTTAAAGAAGGAAAACTTGTGATTAACATAGAATCGGAAGAAGGCTCGATTTGATAGC
>CAJXJV010000190.1 GCA_913055135.1 uncultured Desulfurobacterium sp.
TTTCTCTTTCGTACTCATCAATTCTTTTTCCGTGTTTAGTTAACTCTTCTAAAAGCTCCTCCGATCTCATCTGTTTGCTCAGGAACTTCTCTTTCAGTTCAGTGAGCCTTTTGTAGATTTCTCGGTGGATTGGAGATTTTCCTTCTTCTGTTTCTTCAATAAGATGGAAGAGTAAGTCTGCTACGATGACATGGATACTCTTTTTAATCTTTAGTTTATCAAGCTCTTTCTCGTCAAAAACTACCTCCTTCTTCTCTTCAAAAGGATCAAAGGAGAGCTTTGAAAGAATCTCCTTCTTGATTTCATTCCATGGAATTCCCGTTCTTTTCGGACGCTGCTTTTTCCTTACAGAATAAAGGATAATTTTCAACCATTCAACATTCTCAATATATCTTAGCTTTTCAGAATATGAACCTACAGCTTTAAAGAGTTCAATAGCATCCTTAGAAAGTCTTAGAAAGTTTTCAACGTTAGAATTAAGTGATATAGAACTTACAATCCTGTTAAACTCTTCTCTTTCCATACTCCCACTGTTCAAGAGCTCAGAAAATTTATCCCAGTTGATTCCTGTTATCTCTTCAAAGAGTCTTTTTGATTCGTCATACTTTAACAGAAAGCTCTCCCAGAGCTCCTCAACATCTTTAAAAAGATTTCTCTCAAGGTCTTTCTTTACTTCCTCATCTTCAAAAAGGTTATACCTGCTAATAGCATCCCTATAGCTTTTAATTAAAACTCCAGTCATATCGACTATAAGTCCAGCTCTTTTTCCAGCAAACGGTCTGTTTGTCCTTGCACAGGTCTGAAGAAGTTTGTGATCGTACATTAGCTTATCAAGGTACATAACTTTCAGAATAGGAGCATCGTAACCAGTAAGAAGCATATCCGTAACTATCAGGATCCTCGGCTCTTTCCCTTCCTCTTTGAAAACGTTTTTCAATCTATCGTTTATCTTCTGCCAATCTTTGCCGTACCGTTTTTCAAGGTTAACTCTGTAATCTTCTACTACCTTCTCTTTCTCATTGCCAGGAAAATAGGTCATCACAATTTCTGACCACTTTCTTGCCTCTTCCCCAAACCTTTCAGACAGGAATTCATCTAAATACTTCTTGTAAAGAACACAGGCTTTTCTACAGTTTGCAACAACAAAAGCTTTAAATCTAAAGGCTTCTGTATCTTCCTCAATATTTTCCGCTATATAGCGGCAGGCTTCCTTTATTCTGTTCTCGCTACTAAGTATGTCAGCCGGAGTTATCTTTTCCCTTACTTCCGACGGTTTTACCTCTTCTCCATAGATACCAAACTTTGCTATTTCTTTTTTAATTTCCTCTTCACTTAGCTGGAAGTAGATATTCTTCAAAATAACAGGTCTCCAGACCATCGGAACGGTAAATCTGTCCCTTAGTGAATCCTCTATGAAAAACTTATCTAAGTAAAACTCTCCTTTTTCTGGATAAGCAAACTCTCTGAAAGTATTTCTCTCCCCTCTATAAACTGGAGTCCCTGTAAAACCAAACCGTAGGGCATTCTTGAAAACAGCATTTCTAACTGCTCCAAGAGTCCCGTATTCTGTCCGGTGAGCTTCATCCCTTAGAATTAAAACCTCTTTCTTCTCTATACTTCCAATTTCTTCAAATAGTTCTTCATAAACCTCTTTTCTGAATTTATGAGCCATAACAAGGTAAATACCGCGGAAAGTCAAATTAGGATTTTTCTCCTGCTCTTTTATATTCCTCAGAATCTCCTTTAACCTGTTTATACTTTCTACTTTCCTGTAGAGAGAACTACTTTCAGCGCCCTGAACTGCAAGAAATAATTCTTCATCCATCTGTTTTTCAAGATCGTTTCTATCAACCACTATGAAAACGTGAGGATATCTTTCTTTAAATCGCTTAATGAAAATTTCTGCAAGGTAGAAAATCTCATAACTCTTTCCAGAACCCTGCCAGTGCCAGATCAGTCCTTTACTCTTTTTTCCGTTTTCATTCAGATAACTCTCTATCCTCTTTAGAGCTCTCTTTACAGCGTTGTACTGAATGTACCTTGGAACAATCTTAAAGAGGTTTCCCTGTCTATCCTTCATAAAATAGATGAAATCTCCAACAATCTCGGTAACTCTAAAAGGCTCTAAGAGATGGAATATATCTTCTATCTTTTCCTGATTTTTCCAGATTTCTATTTTCTTCTTTACTTCTCTCTTTTCAGAATTAGGAAGAGTTGCCATATATCTTTTCTCATCTCCGTAGGCAATGCCAAACTGGACGAAATTAAAAAGCTTAGGACTTCTCTTTTCGTACTCTTTTATGTCTTTAACCGCTTCCAAGCAGGTATCGTAATCTGCAAACTCCCTTTTCGCCTCAATGATTACAATGGGAATACCGTTGATAAATAGAGTGAAGTCCGGCTTTGAACCTATGGGATTTCCTTTAAATAGGGTCTCGTGTCCGTAGTTATACAGGTTATTTGCAGGGTTTTCATGGTCTATCAATTTCAGTCTGAAAGTTTTCTTTCTGGAGCTCTGAACATTAATACCACCTTTCAGATATTCCAGAACTTTCACAGGGTTGTTTTCATTAAGAATAACACTTTTAACTTTCTGAAGAACTTTATTTCTTTCCTCAAGACTGAACTTATCAAGAATTTCTCTGTTTAGTTTTTCAACCTGCTGAAGAAAGAGCTCCTCAATTATGTAGTTCTCTATTAGCTGATGTTCTCTAAAAAACTCCTCAGAAAGCTTTTCCCATCCAATAGACTGGAGTTTTCTTTCTATCTTTTCATGAACTTTTGCTTCGCTTACCATCCTTCACCGTAGAAGTTTATATCTATTAAACGGAATTACTACTGTTATTTTCATCTATGTTGTTTTTCCTAAGGATAGGTTTGTATTTTTTGCCAATAGCTTCAATAACATCACTTTCTACAAACCTTTTCTTTTCAATTCCCTCGATACGCCTTAAAACTTTCAAGCAATCTCGAACAATTCTTTCAAAGTAACCTTTTATTTTCTCAGATGGCAGATTATTAGAAGACACCTTTAAAACTCCTTTCTATATTCTTAGCGAATGTTGGTAAGACACCCCGCTCCAGAACTTTTTCCTTAATAATGTCAACTTTCCTGCCTAAGAGAGACTCAAGGTATTCTTTTAGCTTTAGAGTATTTCTATAACTATCCTTTTTTCTATCTATTTTAACTATTAAATCTACATCGCTCTCTTCTCTTTGTTCATTTGTGCCAAAAGAACCAAATACACCTATGTGAATAACTCCAAATTTTTCTTCTAACTCCTTTCTATGTTCACTCAAAAGCTTTTCTATTTCTTCGTAACTTTTAACCATTACTCAAACTCCATTAAATTTTTTCTTTAACTTCCCTTTTATCCAAAACCAGCCTTGCATCTACTTCAAGAGCAGAAAGAACCTTAGCTATCGTCCTTAAAGAAATGTTACTTCCAC
>CAJXJV010000191.1 GCA_913055135.1 uncultured Desulfurobacterium sp.
TGGAAAGAGTGCCTTCATTTCCCTTGCAAAAGCTGTTCTTTTTTACTCTCCCTTTGGAATACTCGTAAGAGAGTGGCAAAAAGTTTTTAAGCTTCTTTCCTCCATCAACCTTTTTAAAGCAGGTTCAAAGATAATTTCTACCCTCATTGAAGGCGTAAAATCGAAAGCAAAAGAACTTTACGATGCAGTTAAAGGAACTCTTTCAAAAGTTAGAAACCTCCTTCCTTTCTCCCCTGCAAAAGAAGGACCACTATCAGACCTTCACAAAACAGGCTTGCGGTTTGTCGAAACCATAGCGGAAGGGATAAAGGAAGATTCTCTAACTGCTAAAGTCTCCTCAATAATGAAAAAGGTAAAAGATTTCTTCTGGACACCTGTCCAGATTCGGACATCTGTCCAGCCTGTTAAACTCCTTCACAAAGCTCCAGACATTTCGCTACCTTCCCTTACACTTCCCGAAATCAAGCCCCTTTCCATTTTCCAGCCTATCAGATTTCTCCTTTCCAGATTACCAGAAGTTAAACTCCCACCGCTAATCCAGAACTTGAAATTTGCAGTAGAGAAACCTCCAGTTAAATTCATCCTCTCCAGACTACCAGAAGTCAACCTTCCGCCTCTAATTTTCCCTGCACTTTTAACAACTGGACTCGCACAGCCCTCTTTTCCCGTTCCTTACCAGAAACCCCTATCAATCAGCCACATTTCAACCCACAATTCACCAGCCATTCACCACCATAACGAAATCCACATCCACATAACGGTAAACGGAAAGGCTAACAGGGAAGATGCCATAGAAATAGCAAAAATCGTAAGGGCAGAAGTGGAAAAACTCCAGAGAGAACAGTTAAGAAAGGAGATGAGGACTGGCTATGGTGTTGGAACACATCACCCATCATAATGAAGCCTGGGATGAAATTGCAAAAAGGTATTACGGAAACGAAAACTTTATGCACCTGCTACTTGAAGCTAACCCGGAGCTTGCAAAATACGAGCTTCTACCTGCCAACCTGAAAGTAATAGTTCCTGAAAAGCCAGAAGAAGTTAAAACAGACAAACTGCCCATCTGGAAGAGGTAACCATGCCCCGTAAAGTCGAACTGAAAATACTTTACGAAAGCAGAGACGTTACGAAAGCCCTCGAAAAATACCTGATTTCCCTAACATACACAGACTCCACCGAAAAGGCAGATACACTCTCCCTTGAACTTTACAACGAGGATAAAGAGTTTTCTCTTACCTCTTATCCCACTCCCGATGCTGAAATTTCAGCCTTCATAGATGGCTACTTTTGTGGAAAATTCAGGATAGACTCCGTGAGAAGAAGACTCTACACGTTCTCAATAGAGGCAACAGCAATCAGGAGAAATTCTGAAATCCACAAAACGAAAAGAAATAGAAACTTCAAAAACACAAACCTTTCAAAAATCGTCTCTCAGATAGCACAGGAAAATGGCTTAACTCCTGTTGTAAGAATAGAAGACATTCAAATAGAAAACCTCCAGCAGAACCAACAGACAGATGCAGAATTTTTGAAAAGCCTTGCTGACCGATGGAACTGCTACCTCAAGATTCAGCCAGATAGGCTTTTCTTTGTGGAAAGAGACGAATTTGAGAATCAGGAACCAATAGCTGTGATAACTGAAAATCAGCTAATAGACATTGACCTTGAAGACCAGACCCACTCAATCTTCAAATCATGCACAGTCTATTATCACGATCCGGTCAAAAACAAAGACCTTTCCTACACTTATGTTCTAAAAGACGTTCCTGTTGGAGAAATCCTGAAAGTTCATGACAAGGTGGAATCGTTAGAGCAGGCAAAGAAAAGAGCAATAGCAGAACTAAAGAAAAGAAACCGCTGGAGAACTTCTGGCAGCTTAACAGTTGAAGGAGATATGTCCTTAGTTGCAGGAGCGGTAGTAAGACTGGAGCTTAACGACCTGTTTACAGGGAATTATTTGGTGGAAGAGTCGAGCCACAAAGTTGATTCAAGTGGTTATCAGACAGCTTTGACTGTGAGGAAAATAAGATGATTTCAGAGATTCAAAAACTTTTCCAGCTCATTATGAACACGGTGAAAGTGGGAACGGTCAAACGGTACAATCCAGACAACCATACTGCAATTGTTGAATTCAAAGACTTTGAAACTGTTATTTCAAGAGAACTCCAGATTGTAGAACCTTTTACCTATCAGAACAAAAGTTACATGCCCTTAAGAGAAGGTCAAAAAGTCCTTTGCCTTCTCCTGCCTCAGTCTGGAACTACCGATGGCTTCATAATCGGCACAGTTTACCACGCCGACAACCCTCCTCCAGTTAAAGATAAAAACAAATTTCACACAAAATTTGAAGATGGAACAGTCATTGAATACGACACTGCCAATCACAAACTAACAGCAAACGTAAAAGGAGACGTTGAAATAGAGGTAAGCGGACACATGTCCGCCGTTGTTGAAAAAGATGTTCTTGTTAAAAGCAAAACAAAAATCACATTGCAAGCTCCAGCCATAAACCTTCAAAACAATTCTCCTACTATGGGATTTCTTGAAGGAGATTTCAGGATTGTGGGAAGTCTCACCGTTGAAGGAAACGTAGAGGTGGACGGAAACATTCACGCTACAGGTTCAATAATTGATGAGGGTGGAAACACACCACATCACACTCACTGAGGTTGGAAATGTGGGGAAAGTTAGGAGAAGTGATTTTTCAACTTCTTAAAACTCCAGAGACTCTTAATCGCTCTTCAAGAGCCAAATACGCCAGAATTTCTATCTTTGGAGAAAAAGAGAAACTCCACTTCACGGGACTTGAACCAGAACAGATTGAGATGTCCATCAAATTCCACCACTCTTTCTGCAACCCTGCCGCTGAAGTTGAAAAACTCAGAGAGTATCTTGAAAGAGGAGAGAGTTACCTTTTGATTATTGGAGATTACGTAAAAGGCAGATTCGTTATAGAGGAGTTACGAGAGGAAAGTGGCAGAACGGATAAACATGGCAACCCCTTGCAGATTTTGGTAAACTTAATCTTAAAAGAGGATGTTCAAAATGTTGGTAGTCAACCCTGAAACCGAGCTTGAAGAGATAATTCAAAACGTCAGAACGATACTCTCAACACCAAAAGGAACTGTCCCTCTTATGAGGGATTTTGGAGTAAGCTGGCAAATAGTTGATACACTTAGTCCAGAGCTTGAAATGAAGATGAAAGAAGAAATTTACTTCCAGATTGAAAGATGGGAAAAAAGAGCAAAGGTAAGAAAGATCAAAATTGAAACAAGCAATGAAGGGGAAGTAAAAGCAACCGTCACAATCGAAACAAAATTCGGGGTAGTAAATGTATCCAACACTTAAGGAAAGAGTTTCGAGAGAACTTGATTACTATTTCATTTACATTGGAGAAAAACTTGAACAGGAACTACCCAACCAACTCTTT
>CAJXJV010000192.1 GCA_913055135.1 uncultured Desulfurobacterium sp.
GATGAAACAGTTACCTGTTTTTTTTCCTCTGACTTCTTTTCAGGTTTTTTTTCTTGCTTTTCCTCCAGTTTCCCTTCTTCTTTCTTAGGCTTTGCCCCATTAAAAACTTTTTCGATAACGGTTTTGCCGACAGTAATCGGTTTTGCAGGGGGCTTCCCTGGCTTTACAACTGTTGCCATATTCCTCTTTACAACTACTCTGTATTGGGGAAGTTCGGGATTCATAACCTCAACCGCTCCTTCTTTTACAACCACTACAGAGATTCCACTATCAACTATTGTTGCAAGTTCAGTTCCTTTTACTCCAATTAGTGCTGTTGGTGTTTTTATTCTGTAAGCACCGCGAGTAACTTTTACAACTCTATAGACAACCTTTCCAGAAGGGGAATTGAGATCCACTTCCTTTCCAGGGATGTATTTTTCAACGATAAGACGGGAACTCTCTTCAAGGTGGACTCTAGTTTTATCTACGAAGGAAATATCTGCAAAACTCTTTCTCTTTGTTCTTACAACATCTCCAACCTCTATTTTCCCTTTTACCCTTTTGTAATTGATACCTCTAAAACTTCCCTTTTTAAGTATAGAAACTCTTCCCTTCGCTTTCTCAATCTTTCCAACAACCTGAGATAGAGCAGGAAGGCTAAAAACTATACTTAACACCAAGCTCAACAAAATGCCTTTCATAATCCCACTCCATTTCCTCATCATGGGCGTAGTTCTTCTCATATCCACCCCTTAAATATACTTCTCCTCCCTTGACCTTCAGGGAAAGTTTTCCTGAAATTCCCGGTCTTACTGATCTTGTTGAGCTCATGTATTTTGTAACCTTTACCTTAGGTGAAATTAAAAGACCTATCCTTTCTGAAGGGGAAAGCCTTAAATTCTTGCTCAATGTGACGTAGAACTTATTTGCTGCATCCGAATAGTCTCTATAGAGAAAGAAGATATTAAAACCCATTGAAGAGATAAGTCCTTCGGCTAACAAATTATCTCTGTCCTGATCTATAAAGTTCCTCTCGTACCCCAGAAGGAGAGACAGAAATGCGGAAGAAATTTTCTTCCGGACTCCGGATTTCAAGGTTAGAGAGTAGTTTCTATTCATCGTATAGATATAGGAAACGGATGGAAAAACTAAGTTGAATCCAGAAAGTTTTGTTTTCCTCTCAAAATTCAAGACAACAATGTCAAGATCGCTGTTATCGCTGTTATCCCTGTCATCAAATTGTTTTCCAAAAGCTGAGAATGAATAACTCCTAAATACGTTTGAATCAACAATAGAGAAAGAAATTTTTTTATACCAATCCTTTCTGCTCCTCTTTCCCAGGGGAGTATCCTCCGGGACAAGGTAGATATTTGAATCATAACCGTAGCTAAGGTTGGTTCTTACAGTGGTTTTCTTCTGGAGGATTCTATCTTTAACTTTCCTGTCCTTAATCATATCCATTATTTTTTTCAACTTTCCTGCTTTTCCAGTTTTTAAATAACCAATGGCAACATAATAGAGAGCAGAATCAGGAAGCTTTTTGCCTGAACTTTCGTAGAGAGAAGTAAGTTTTTCGTAATTGCCTTCAGCATAGTACAGTTTTACAAGAACGGGAATAGCCCTTTCTTCTCCTTTTTTTAATGCGAGTGTGAGGATCTCCTCTGCCTTCTTAACTTTTCCAACCTTTGAATAGGAAACTCCAATTGCATAAACAACTGACAGGGGAAGTCTCTCGAGGCTGATATTGGAAAAAAGATTTAGAAATTCCTCATAATCCTCGTCGTAAAAGAGATAAAGAATTTTTTCCGGAATCACTTTAACAACAATTCCATCTAAATTCAGTTTTCTTTTTAGCTTTACTCTCTCTTCGTTTGCCTCTTCTCTTTCTGAGAAGAGTCCTGCTCTAACGGTATAGTAGTTCTTTGTCCTGTAGAGGAAGAGTTTTAGATTGGTAGGTAAACTGTTGAGATAACTATAAGCACTCCTGTAAGTTTTGAAGCTGCCAAGCTGAACAGAGAATAGCTCTCCTCCCTCTGAAGAGAGAGGGAGGAAGAGGAAGGCAAAAATCAGGAGAATCTGTCTCAGGAATTTCATCATACCTTAGCCTGGAGTTGAAGTTTCTGGAATGTTTGTATCGGTATTCAGGGTTCCATTGCTTCCACTTCCAGTTGTCTGTGCCGGTTCGGCAATATCAAATCTCTTATAATAGACGGTTCCACCGGTACTTGTGGGACAGAGCTTATAGATGTATATAATGGAGTTTGCAGTCGTTGTAACCACCTCTTCCCCATCGTTATCCGTTGTGGATGGCACATCGGTCTGGAGAAGCTGGAGATCAGAGCTACACTGAGAGAAGTTACCTGTATCCCAGGTCAAATCGGCAGTTCCATCTGGATTGAGGGTAACAGTTTCCCCGCTTTCTGCCTGCTGGAAAGAAAGAACCCCCTTTCTATAGGTTCCCCCTTTATAATCTGTTACGTAGAACGTGAAAATACCTTCGGTTTCTCCTTCATCTCCTATTCGGTCAAGAAAGTGTTTTACGGTTTCATAAACACTTATATAGTTGTTTTCCCCATCTATATCATAATCAGAATACTCTTCGTAAGTGTCCCCTATCCTTGAGAACACGAAAATCTTTTCGGATGACCCAATGGCAGAAACGTAGTGAGCAGTAATATATCCTGATGAGTTATCTACAAACGACAATGTTTCTGACTGAGTATAGGTAGAAGGATAGTTAAATGCTGTCTGGATCGGACTTCCCATGTGGAAGAACTTGATAACCTTATAACTCTCATCTTCATTTTCACATTCTACAATAACACTGTTGACCGAAGAGGTGTCAGGAACTCTCACAAACATTCTGTCCGGAGGAAGGTCTGTAAAAATGTAAAGAGGTAAAAAAGCACCCGGTTTTGTGAGTTTTTCTATTTCTGCAGGTGAATCGTCACTGATGGATTTTCTGTTGAATGCCACAACACAGGAAGTTAGACTTCCAGCATCGCTTCCTGATAGCTCAAAGAGAAATCTTCCGTTACTATCACTGGAACCGTTGATAGAGATGTCTTTAAGAGCAACGGAATTTGTCTCTGAAACGTTTATGAGGTGAAAGTTTCCACCTGAAGCAAGGATAACTGCATACTTTTCAGCCCCTCCAGGCACAGTGGGCAGGTAAAGGGTTGTTGAAGTGGTCTTCCCTTCCAGTGAGTAGTCACGAACGAAAGATAATTTCTTGAAATTCACCCATTCATTAATGTAAAGTCTGTTTCCAAAACTATTGTCATAAGGAAGGTAGTCAAGCGGTGTTGGAACTTCCATATTTGAGAAAATCTCAACGTAATACTGACCTGAGGGAACTGTATAGGTTTCATCTGTCGGTGTAACGGTAACGTTTCCTTCAGGAGTTGAAGGAACATCTATCTTCACTCCAACATCTTTTT
>CAJXJV010000193.1 GCA_913055135.1 uncultured Desulfurobacterium sp.
CCCCGCTTTTGATTGATTTTATTTGAAGTTCTGGAAGATACTCTTTTATTATTTCCAGGGACTTCCTGAAACCTTTTCCCGTGATACTCCTGTTAATCGGGAAAAGCCTCCTTGCAAGGTCATGCATACTCTGACCCACTGCAAAATTCCTGAACTTCTCGTAGGTAATTAGTATATCGGGATTCCTGTCCAGCTCCAGACTGATTCTCTCAAAAGCTTCCTTACTATTTAAAACTCTGACTTTCAAGCCGTAGAAATCATTTACTTTTGAAATTCCCTCATCCTCAAGAATTTTTCCCATAGGTTCAAGATGAGTAATTACTCCTTTCTCCAGATTTCTCACAAACATACTATAAGTTTTCAATTCTTCTTTCCCATTCTCATCAATGTAAGGAGCAATAAAAACTTTTTCATACCTGTAACTAACATTTTTAATCTGTTCAACAAAGTGAGCAAAAGTGAAACCTCTCTGATAATTCACATCCCATAGAACAATTTTCCCGTTTAACTTCCACAACAACCCAAAAGGTGAATCCATTCCAAAGGAACTTACATTATCACAGGAAAGAAAGGTTTCTGTAAGTTTTCCCTTAACAACAAAAGAATAAATAGGATGTCGTGTCCTTTTGAAATCCACTCTCTTAAGAGCAATCTGAGGCAAAATTCCTGTTTGAGCGGGAGAATTTCTGTAATCAAAAGTTCTTCCTCTACAAAAGTCCCAGTTAAACGTAGGAATTACAAGAGTGCCTTTTTCTCCTATTGCTTTGAGAAAAGAGTCTATAATGAAATTGACTATATCCTCATAGGAAGAAAATTCCTCTCTTAAAAGCCAGCATGTTTTCTTAACATCACTATGAAGAAGAACTATATCCCCTTCGTGCACCAGAGAAGCTATAAAGCTCTCAAGTTTTTCTCTCATTTAATTTCCTCTCTATTAAAGCAGTGATATCCCTGAAAGTCCTACTCCTTTCTATATCATCCAGAGAAAATTTAATACCAAATTCCCTTTCAAGCTCCATTAAAAGATTCAAATGCCCTAATGAATCCCAACCCTCGATGTTTCCTTCCCTTAAAAAATCTTCGTCTAAAGTTAAATCTCTCAGTTTGAAAACCCTTTTAATCACTTCAAAAACCCTATTCTTTATCTCTTCCATTTAAAGCTCCTTCATAAATTTATTCTGTGAAATCTCCGTAAAGCCAGCTTTCTTATAGAAATCCTTAACAAGGATGTTTCTTTTCGTAGGAATGTATTCCCCAAAAATCCTTTTTATTCCCCTCTTTCTCAAATCGTTAATTATAAAGTCAAGGAATTGATATTCTACATTTCTACCTATTACACGACAGCTCATGAGGAAAGTATCAATAACTGCCTCATCATCTTTTACCCTGACAATAGCTTCTCCAACTATTCCTTCTGAACCAAAGACGTCGCGATACTCAAGAGCATATACTATTGTATCCTTACTGTTGAGAAAATTCTCTATATCACTTTCTGTATATCTTCTGGTCGTTAAGTTAAACTGGTTTGTTTTCTGTGTTAACTGAGCAAGTCTCGTCTTAAATCTACCATCGTCAACATACACATTGAGGTTTATTTGAAGGCTCTTCAGAAAATCCTCATAAGAAGTCAATTTTGATTGTAACTCTCTCCTTCTAATATTCCGCTTATACTGTTCCAGCTTTTCCCTATCCTCTTTTGTAACGGAAAGCTTCGGAAAATACTCGTAAACAACCTCTTCCCAGAACCAGGAATTGAGAACTGTTATATCTTCAGGGAACTCTGGAACAGCCACTTCAGGTAAAAATTCTCTAACAACCTTTCTTTCAAATGGATTATCATCTATGAAAACAAATGAATCTAAGCCCAGATTCAATTCCTGAGCTAATTCTTTTATGTTTTCATGCTTCGGCTTCCAGTTTATTTTCTTTCCTATGAAATCATCTAACTTCAAAACCATAAGAGGATGCTTTTCGAAGACTTCAACAACATCTGAGTAATTGTTCTTTGAAACAATGCATAATAAAACACCTAAATCTTTTAACTTTTTAACATTTTTTTGAAAATCTCTGAAAATTTTCCCTTTTCCATCTTCCGAAAGCAGTATTCCATCTATTCCATCTTCTCCAATAATACCTCCCCAGAGAGTGTTGTCTAAATCTACAATCAAAACTTTCTTAATTAAACCTTTGTACGCTTTATAAATTCTCTTAATTTCCCTACCAAAAGATTCAAAAGCCTTCAGCGAATACTTTATCCTCCCAGCATACCAGAAATTTTCATTTAGAAAGTTACTGTATCCCACCTTACGTATTAAGTATTCAGTAGAAAGGACAAGAAAATTTGGAATGGTAATGGACAAAGCTTCTATCTCTTTATTGAAGTACTGAATCTCTTCAAACAGCTTTTTCTTCCTGAAAAAATGCTCTATATGGTATTGAGGAAAACATAACTCTGAAAAAATGATAAGAGTTTTTGTTCTCTTACGAGCTAATTCTTCAACTTCAGGTAAAATTGTATTTCTCAGAATGGAAATAAACTCAGGAGGTTCTAAATCAACATCAAAATGTAACCAGATAACATCAAAATCCTTACTCCAGAAAGGAGAAGATCTATCCTTTAAGTCCTTTAAATACTGTCCAAATCCAGAAAAATAACATCCATTCAAAAACCTGCTCAGGGGTTCCATATTAATGTTGGATAAAACTGCAACCTCCAACTCAAGCCTCCAGTAATTCAATTAAAAATCCCATAGGAGTAATCAAAAATGCAACTCTTCTACCTTCAAAAAGAACGGCTGGCTTAGGTGGACTGACCAATATGCATCCCTTATTAATCAAATTTTCTATCTTTCTTTCTAAATTATCAACTTCAAAACAGATATGATAAATTTTGGTTCCTCTCCTTAAGAAATTTTTAACTTTCTCACCTGAAACAAGCTCAATTTTCAAATTACCAGCCTCAAAAAGACATAACTCAACTTCCTGAAGAGGATCAAAACATTTCTTGACAGAAAGTTGTTCCAAAACATCTATAAAAATTTCCTTCCACATTTGTAGCCCAGAATCTATGTCTTCAACTGTAATTCCTACATGATGAAACTTCATACAAATCTCCTCTTACAACTCTTCATTAGAAAAGAAAGAAACTTTTCCCCACCGAAGCTTCTACTATAACCAATAGACATTTCTTCTATCCTCTTTACAGTTTCAACCATACATTGAAAATAAATCTTACAACAAGCTAATCTGTCTTACTTACAACCTCGGAATAAATACCACCTTCTCTCTTACAGGAACCTCTATATCTTCCCCCGTTCTCGGATTCCTTATCTTTCTCTCTTTCAGCTCCCTTAACTCAAAAGCTCCAAATCCCTGAATGGATACTCTTTC
>CAJXJV010000194.1 GCA_913055135.1 uncultured Desulfurobacterium sp.
GGACAGTTTTACGAGGATACGCCTATTAATCCAAGTTCTCCCTACTCTGTAAGCAAAGCTTCCGCTGATATGCTTGGGAGAGCTTATTATAGAACTTATGGATTACCGGTGATAACTGTTCGTCCTTCCAATAATTATGGTTACTGGCAGTATCCTGAGAAACTGATTCCTGTGGTTATCCTGAAGGCTTTGAACGATGAACCTGTTCCTGTTTATGGGACAGGTGAAAACGTTAGGGAGTGGCTGTTTGTTTCTGATTGTGCAGAGGCAGTGTTTGAAATTATAGAAAAAGGGAAACCAGGGGAGATTTATAATGTCGGTAGTGGAGAAGAGAGAAGGAATATTGATGTTGTCAGGTCAATACTCCAGTTGCTAAATAAATCAGAAGACTTAATAACCTTTGTAAAGGATAGACCAGGGCACGATTTCAGGTATTCTCTTAATACAGAGAAGATAGAAAGAGAGCTCGGCTGGAAAGCTAAGGTTAAGTTTGAAGAAGGGATAGAGAAAACTGTAAATTGGTATCTTAAAAATCTTGATTGGGCTAAGAGGAAAGTGGAAGAGCTCCAGGAGTACTGGAAAAAAGTTTATCGTTAACGGGAAATACCAGGATAATGGGACTTAAAGCATACACTCCCGATGATTATGTAGAAATTGTTGGAAAGGCTATTGAAAGGGCGGTTAACAGAGATTGTTTAATAATCTTTTTTGGTTCGATTTTAACTGATAAATTTTCCAGGACTTCTGACATAGATGTTGGAGTTTTTTGCGGTGCTCCTTTAACTCCTGAGGAGTATATTAATGTGCTTGAGGAAATTGAGAAAGCTCCTATTTTGCGTGAAGTTGATCTGGTTGATCTTGCAAAAGTTAATGATGAAAAATTTCTATCTTCAGTTCTTGAGAGAGGTAAGGTTTGGAAAAGTTCGAGAGAGCTCTTTCAAAATTTGAAAAAGCGTTTAGAAAATTTGAAGAGGCAGTAAGGTTTCCAGATAGTTTTGATCTATCTCAGGAGTTACTTGTTGAGATTACCACTAAAAGGTTTGAATATACTTTTGAATCCATGTGGAAAGCTGTAAAAGAATTTCTGAGAAATAGAGGTTTAGAGTGTAATTCTCCACGTTCCTGTTTTAGAGAGCTTTTGAAAGAAGGCGTTGTTTCTATGGAGTTTGAAGAAGTTTTGTTTGAGATGATAATGCTCAGGAATCTTCTCGTACATGTTTATGACGAAGAGCAGGCGAAGAAAATTTACAGGGAGATAGTGAAAGAGAAATTTTTGAGTACATTTAAGACCATACTACAGGAGTTAAAGAAAGAATGAAATATCTCATTTTTGGTGCAAAAGGACAGCTTGGAAGAGAGTTTGTGAGAGTGTTGAGTGGTGGTATTAGTGGTAGTGATAGTGTTATATGTGTGGGAAGAGAAGAGTGTGATATTTCGGATTTAAATCAAGTTTTGGAGATTTTTGAAAGCATAAAGCCAGATATTGTTATCAACTGTGCAGCTTATAATCTTGTGGATAAAGCAGAAGAAGATTATCTGACTGCAGTTAAAGTGAATAGTGTTGGTGTCAGGAATTTAGCTTTTGCGTGTAATAGATATAAAGCTTTTTTAGTTCACTATAGTACCGATTACGTATTTGGTGGGAAGAAGGAAAATGGTTTATATACAGAAGATGATAAACCAGGTCCTTTAAATGAGTACGGAAAAAGTAAATTGATGGGCGAAGAATTTTTAAAAGAAGAGACAGATAAGTTTTTAATCCTCAGGGTTAGCTGGGTCTATGGTGAAGGTAAGCAAAACTTTATCTATAAACTTCTAAAGTGGGCAGAAAATAATGACTATTTGAAAATTTCTTACGATGAAGTATCTGTTCCGACATCTACAGGGACAATTGTCTATGTAACTTTAAAAGCATTAAAAGAAGGTTTAGAAGGTTTATACCATTTAACAAACTCCGGTTATGCTTCCCGTTATGAATGGGCAAAAAAAGTTTTTCAGGTAAAACGAATTAACAAGTTCATATATCCAGTTTCCAGCGAAATCTTCAATCTTCCCGCTAAAAGACCGAAGTTCTCCGCTATGAGTAATGAAAAAATTTCAGAGGAATTGAACATAGAAATTCCTCACTGGGAAGAAGAGCTGGAAAGGATAGTGAAATAAGGAGCCAGAATGAAAATACTTGTCACAGGTGGAGCAGGTTACATAGGAAGTCATGTTGTTAAAGCGCTGGGAGAAAAAGGTTTTGAGGTTTTAGTTGTTGATAACCTATCTAAGGGACACAGAGAAGCTGTTTTATACGGTAAATTGGTCGTAGCAGATCTACAGGATAAAGAAACTCTGGATGAACAGTAGGAGGTAGGGAGTGGAAGAAAGTAAGCACGGGAAGTTGATTTTACTGTTAGTATCAATTGTAATTCCCATAGCTGTCGGACTTTATGTGAGGTTTGATGATTTAAATATCTGGGAAAAGTATAGAAATCAATTTTATTATCAGGATCGTCCGCTTTTTACAAGTTACGATGCTTTTTTCTTTGCTCGTTGGGGAAAAGATTATCTGAATGGTAACTATAATGCTGGAGAAAGGGATCCATTAAGGTTTGTTCCTGATAATGCAACTTATCCTTCTCCTATACCTATGGAAAGCTGGCTTGGAGCTAAACTTGCAAAGTTAAAAAATACTTATATAGAGAATATCTCTCTCTGGTTAACTCCGTCTCTTGCCATTCTTTTTATTCTTCCTTTAGTTCTCTACTTCTTTAAAATTGAACTACCCATAGCAGGCTTTAGTGGAGCTTTCCTGGGTGTAGTGTCTCTTATGTACCTTGTAAGGACTACAGTTGCAAGGTTTGATACCGATTCTCTAAATCTTTTCTTTCCATTTGCAATTGCTTTCTTCCTTCTAAGGTCATTTTACTCCAGGGGAGAATCAAAGTACTTAGACTTAGCAATAGCAGGTATCTTATCGCAGGCTTACTGCTGGTGGTATGCCCATCCTGGATTGATGATTGTTATTCTATCTGTTTACGCTGCAGGTCTTTTTTTCTTTGACAGAGAAAACAACTGGAAGCAGAAGTTCTCATATTTTCTGACGGTTCTTATCTTTTCTAATCCAATTTTTGTTTTTAATGGTGTTTTTAATATTATAGGATTGGCAAAAGTATATTTGATAAACTACTTCAAGCCTGCTGTTAGCGGTGGCTTTCCCAATGTGTTTATGTCAATAAGTGAAGCAAAGCATTTTGATATTGCAAAGATTGCCCGGCTTTCTGCCGGCAATATTGTAGTTTTTGGAATTGGTTTTGCTGGAGCTCTCCTTCTATTTTTAAAAAAGTTCAAAGAAACCTTTCTGTTACTTCCGGTTTTCCTGATAGGAATTATGGCAC
>CAJXJV010000195.1 GCA_913055135.1 uncultured Desulfurobacterium sp.
CATCAGGGGAAGATCCGGACTCAATGGCAAGAAAAAATCTGGAACTCCTGAATGAGTTGCTCTCTAAACCTCTACGTTTCATAGAGTGGAGCATACGAACAGTTAAGGAACTTCCTGATGAGGAAAAATCGGTAGTCCTGAAGGAAGTCATTCATGCCATTTCACCGCTTAAAGTGGTGGATCCTTTCAAGTATAAATCTTTTGTCTCAAAATTAGCTGCTGAGTTTGAGATTGATGTAAATTGGATTCATCTTAACGTTGTAGGATATAGAAAGGATAAGCAAGAGGAGAAAATTTCTCCTATTCCACATTATGAAAAAGCGTTTTTAAGGGCATTTATTGAAAACCGTTTTCCTCTTCCAATTGAGATTTCTCCCAACATATTTGTTTCCGAAGAGGTTTCCCGTATTTATTCCATATTGAGGACAATGGACAGAAGAGATCCAGGAATTATCCAGCTCCAGTTTCCTGAGCTTTCCGATTTTCTGGCAGAAGTCCTTCTCTCTGAGTTCTCAGAGGAAGAGTTGAGAATGGCGGTGTGCAGGACACTTAGCAAAGAAATTGAGAGAAGGATGAGAAGGACTCAGGAACTTCATGAGAAAAAAGAACTTAAAAGGTTGGTTTTTGATTTAAAAAGAGGAAATCTTGAGAAGCTTAACAGTGCTGTCCTTAAAATAACCGGTTAAAGGAGGAAGCCTTGGAAAGGCCTAGCTTTGAAGAGATAATTGCCTTAGGAAGGGACAAAGGTTACATTACCTTTGATGAGCTGATGGAGCACCTCGACGAAGAGGTACTCACACCGGAGCTCATTGAGGAGCTTATAACCCAGCTTGACGAGTTCGATATTCATATTATACCAAAAGAGGGTGAAGACCACGTAGATCTTTCCAAGCTTCAGATCACCATTGCTCCTGATACTATGCCCCGATCAGATGATCCTATAAGGCTGTACTTGCGAGAGATGAGTGGTATATCTCTACTCAAAAGGCACGAAGAGATAGCTCTCGCAAAGAGGGTGGAACTCGGAAGGAAGGCTCTTTTAAGGTATCTTCTGAAAACAAGAGTTGTTCTGGATTACATTCTGGAAATGGAAGAAAAAATCAAAAATGGAGAGGTAAAGGTAAGGGATATTATGCGTTCTCCCGATGACTTTGCAGAAGGAGGAGAATCTCAGAGGAAGAAGAAGTTTTTTGCAATAGTGGAGGAAATCAAAGGATTACTTCCTCGGTTTGAAAAACTCCATAAGCAGTACCAGAGAAACAAAAAGAATGCACAGCTAAAGAGGGAGTATTTGAAGGTATGGGCTAAGATAAACTCACTCTTGAGACAGCTTCCTCTTTCTTACTCTATTTATGAACTCATGGCAGATGATATTTATCGCAGGTATAAGGTCCTTAAGAAGAGCGAGAAAAGCCTTCAGAAGTTGAGTGGAAAACTCTCTTTCCTCGGTATTTCGATAGAGGAAATCTGTCAGAAATTAGACGATGATGAAATAAGAGAAAAGATTGATGCTTCAAAATACACAACAAGAGAAATAAAGAAAATGGTAAAAAAATACCTTGACACGAAAGAGACCTATAAGCAAGTTGTTAGTTCTCTTCAAATGCCAAGGAACACTTTCTACAAACTGGCGGAAAGGATCCACTTCTACAAAAAGGATTCTCAAGAGGCAAAGCAGATTCTGGTTCGTTCCAACCTTAGGCTTGTTGTAAGTATTGCTAAAAAGTACATAAATAGAGGACTCCACTTTCTTGATCTGATTCAGGAAGGAAACATAGGTCTTATGAAGGCTGTTGATAAATTTGAGTATAGAAGAGGATACAAGTTCAGCACTTATGCTACCTGGTGGATCAGGCAGGCAATTACAAGGGCAATTGCAGATCAGGCAAGGACTATCAGAATTCCCGTTCACATGATTGAGACCATAAATAAGGTGATTAAGACCTCAAGGCAGATGTTTCTTGAGATGGGAAGAGAGCCTAAGCCAGAAGAGATTGCGGAAAGACTTAGAATGCCTGCTTCGAAGGTTCGCTCGATAATGCAACTTGCTCAGGAGCCTGTTTCCCTTGAAACACCAATAGGAGATGATGAGGATAGTACTCTTGGAAACTTCATAGAGGATTCTAAAAGTCCAATCCCTGAGCATGAAGTAATTAAGAGAGACCTTCAAGAGAAAGTTTCCCAATTGCTCTCACAGCTTAACGAGAGGGAAGCTCTTGTTTTGAAACTTCGTTTTGGACTTGACGGTTATCCAGAACATACCTTAGAGCAGGTTGGAAAGGAACTTAAAGTTACAAGGGAAAGGATAAGGCAAATAGAATCAAAAGCTCTCAGAAAACTCAGGAATTGTGGTCTTGATATTGATTTAAGTATATTCTTAGAGCGTTAATATCTGGAGGGCTCTCTTACCCTCCAGATATTCAATGTAGTTTTTGAAGTCTTCAAATAATGGAGCTTTGATTTCAATTTTCTTTCCTTTAACAGGATGTTTGAATACCAGTTTTTCCGCATGGAGCATTATTCTCGGTGCGAAGAGATGGGTTTCTTCAGGAAATTTCCTCTTCCAGTAGATAAATTCTCCAACTACTGGATGACTTAAAAAAGCAAAGTGCCTTCGAATCTGATGCTTCCTGCCTGTTGGAATCTCAACTCTCAGGAAATCCGTTTTTCCTGTTTGTTTAACAACTCTGTAGAACGATATGGCTTCTTTTCCATCAATTGGTGTGGTTATTTTTCCCGATTTTTTTCCTAAATTTCCGGCTGTAAGAACTAAGTAGCTTTTCTTTATCTCTCGTCTTCTGAAGTTCTCTATAAAGAGCTCAAAAACCTCCTTTGATTTTGCAACGATGAGAGCTCCCGTTGTTTGCTTGTCCAGCCTGTGAACCACACAGGCGTTCTTAAATCTCTTTCTCAAAATCGTTTCAACGTCCGGAGCATTTCTGTTACTGTTTATAAATGGAGGCTTGTTTACAACCAGCAGGTATTCGTCTTCAAACAGAATTTCTATCTCTGGTCTTTTGAAAAGGAGATCTGGAATGGTAAACCTTACAATACTTTTAGGTTTTAGTTGTTTTTTGTAAAAAAGCTCTTTAATAAACTCATAATGAAGATTGACATCCCCTTCTTGGATAAAGCCTTTTTCTCTTCCAAAATAGGATTGCAGTTTTTGAATATGTTTATCTATCCAAATTGCAATTTGCTTGTAGTCTGTTGCCCCCATTAGTCCTGCTAATACTGAAAGATATAAAATATGTTCTAACTTATGTCTCTTCCCTTGACCTTTCCTATGATCTGGAACTTTTGAGAGCAACCCTAAAAGTTTATTTGACTCTGCTTGTTTAGCATACCCTTTTCTTGAACGCTTTTGTGCTAATTTATCTCT
>CAJXJV010000196.1 GCA_913055135.1 uncultured Desulfurobacterium sp.
CGGTTCTTGTTAAAAAGTTAAGGGAGAGAAAGAAATTTTTCTCCAGTAAGGGAGGAATAGAAAAACTCCTTAGAGGCAAATGGAGGAGAGGGTTTTAGAGATTTTGTTAAGAAACTGTGTTGGTTAAATGATATGCGTTGAGACCTATGGACAAGTAGATTCCAGAAAGACTAAATTCAATTAAAATAGAAATTGTTGATGGATTTCTGCTGCTCTTTTTCATCTCTCCCAGCCTTCCTCCTCTTCCTCTTGGTAGGAAGAGGAGAGGAGTTTTTAACTCCAAAAGTAATGTGTGTGATTCTAAACTGGTGGTAAACACTATCATCTGTCATCCTTGTGCTACCAGCAGAGAAGTTTTCTGCTGGTAGTACCTGAGTCAAACTCTGCTAAGCAACCAGAAATCACTAAAAAAATAGAAGGTAGAAAAAGTTCAAAAAAGAGACAACTGAACAGTCGAAAAAAACTGTTTAGGTTTTAGGAGTCTATCTCAGGAAACCTTCTTTTACCTTCTGAGATCCAAGACAAATAAAATTTGTTCCGATAGTGAAACAGGAAGCTGAGAGAATGAAATACGTAAGAAGGACGGGCAAAATGTGAGTAGGAAGTTAAACCGTACTGGGCTGAAAAAGTAGAAGAGCACAAACCAAAGATGAGAGTTTGGCCTATTCCCTTAACTTTCTATTTTATTTGTAACTTGTTAGCTCTGGCCAGTTTCAAGAGTTCACGACGATGTAGATCCCAATAATTTCCGTATTCTATTATTATCCCGTCCAGAACCACTATTTCAAACTCTTCTGCAAGAAAATCCGCTGTTTCAAACCCACAGTTATGAAGCGTATAAACGTGTCTTCTTCGAAGATACTGTATAACTCTTCCCTCGGGGTTCCTGATAACAGATTCTTCAAATCTTACTGTCCAATTTTTTGTTGAGATTGGTTCAATTCGCAGGCACCGAGGGCAGCCTATACATTTCCGCCTACCGTCAGATATACTTATAAAGTCCTGTGTAATAGAAACTTCCAATTCGTCTATCAATTTGGTTTCTTGTAACTGTTGGGGTAGAAGAAGTATGGCTTTGAGTAGAGTTTTCGGTTGGGTCGAAAGTTTACCATCCTTGTATGAAGCCTCTTCTCCCAGCTTTCGACAATTTATGAACAGATTCTCAAGCAGTTCTGCTTTTTTCATCAAATTTCTTTGGTCGAATTTCATGGCTGTTTGGTTAATTTCATATAATTAAGTGTTCCGATTAGTTATAGTCAAGCGCTGAGGCTAAAGGGGGTAAGAGTTGTTGTCTAAACGATTAAGGAAGTTAAGGAACGCTCTGGGATTTACTCAGGAGCAGTTTGCTGAGGAGCTTGGAGTGAGTTTTGCTACTGTTAATAGATACGAGAATGGGAAAAGGACTCCAGACGCAGGATTTTTCCAAGTGTTAGTGGACAAGTACGGGGTGAACTTGAATTGGCTCTTCACTGGTAAAGAACCAATGTTTCTGACTTATTCTTATAAAGACATCGAACCTGAACTTCTTGAGATTATAGAGTCTCTATCCCCAGAGCATCAAAAGAAACTTATAGAAGTACTAAAAGAGCTTACAAACATTCTGTGTAAAGAGGAAAAGAATGGACAATGACCGTATCCTTTTGTTTTCTCCCAAGAGCCCTTTCGTACTTTTGCCGTCTATTGTTTTTGATTTGAGCAGGATTCCAGGAGCTACCAGGTATTCTATAGCTCGTTTAGTAACTGCTTTTGCTCACATCTATGCTCTATCAAACGTATCCGAAAGAGGGAAGGTTTCTCTGTCGTACCGTGAACTTCAGAAAGTTTTGTCCTTAGAAAGTAAAGCTAAAGTGCATTCAATTCTGGCCTTTCTCAAAGAGAGAAAAGTTTTGGGTGGAAAGTTGCTGGACGGTTTCTTCACTTCTGTTTACCTTCCGCCCTTGCCCTTACTGCCAAGAATTTTGTCCAAAGTGCTACCGTCCTCAGGCATGGCGAACCTGTTTTTCACTTATCCAGTTTTTGCCACTCTCCTACCCACAGACGTTTATGCAAAAGCTGTTTATCTTTACCTGTTGTTTCTCTGGCAATCAAGTTGTATTCCTTCGGAATTTCCCCTCCAAAAAGCGAAAGATACCCTGAAGATAAGGAAAAGGCAGCTTATAGAGAGCCTTGAGTTGCTCGATGAGTGGAATCTCATAAAGGTTCAAATCCGAGATTCCTGTTTTTTCTTTTCCGGCTTAAGTTTTCGATGGCCCAATGAGTTGATGAAGAAAAGCTATGAAATGTATCCTGGACATATTTTCTTCCAAGCGTTCGGAGGAAAAAATGGAAAGCGACAAGAACCTTGAAAACGATCTCTTGAACACGATTGCTGCACGAAAGTTATCCTTTGATATTTTCTTGGGTCTCGGAAGAGTTAAACGCAATATGAGAATAAGAAAAGTAAATTTTGAAAAAAGGCAGCTTGTTCTTTCAGACAGAACAACAGTAAAGCTTTCAGATATAAGGGCTTTACGATTTAGAAGAGAGATGAAGAAAAAGTTTTTATCGTTGCTTCCGAATTCTTTTAGAAAGTCCCGATTTGAGGTCTTTCTGTACTTCCACTCTAAAGAAAAAATAGAAAGGTTTCGCTGGCAGGGTTCTCTGGTACATTATCTGGTCGTATCTAAATCAGAAGAAGCTATTATGTACGCAAAACTTTACATCACAGCTTTTTCGTTTGTTAAACCTTATCCGAAACACTTGATTTCGGGAGATGTTCAGTCTGTACCAGTTCTTCCTGGTAAGTGGAGGGAAGATTTCAGAGAGATTCGTCGCCTTCTTCTGAAGAGTTTAAAATCTCCAGCGCCTTGCACATCTGTCATGAGAGATGGACGGGAGCTTACAGGAATTCCTTCTCTTAAGGACTTCAGAAAGAACGACTATACGTTAAGACTGTTTCTTCCCAATGAAAAAGGTCCCTCTCATAAGATATTTCTCCTTGCCCATGCCATAGAGGATTTTTGGGAAGCGTGAACTATTCTGTTCCTGCCTAAATCTCTATACCTCCGACTTAGATGTTCAGGAAAATTGCTTTGTATTTCTTGTAGATGGGGGTTTGGATTATGTTTTCGATTGAATTTATACAACAAGATGACAAATCGACTAAAATCGCAGGTTCAAGAATCCGAAATCTGGTTGGTGCCACTACATTGATCATTGTTGGAACTGTTATGGGGTTCCAATTTGATGATCCAGTGGCCAGCACGGTTTCTACTGTATATTTACCTTTCCTTATAGTAGTTCTAATCATGCCAGCTCATATCAGGCACCTGCAACGCGCTAGAATATATGGCGTATTTATACCAGCCGTATTTTTAGCAGTTCGATTTCCATGGTT
>CAJXJV010000197.1 GCA_913055135.1 uncultured Desulfurobacterium sp.
CAAATTCGGTTGCATCGGTGACTACGCTTTTCAGTCCGAGCGTTATCGCTCCACCGATCGCTCCGGCTTTTAAGGTTATGTCCTCTAACTTTTCTGAAAATGCGTTAAGGTTCTTTGGGTCAAAAGTTTTCCTGATAGTTGAAGAAAGGCTTTTGAACTCCTTTTCTGCTTCCTGGGTTTCTCTTTCGGTTCTTTTAACCTCTTTCGCAAGAACGTCAAATGCTTTTTCGTTTTTCAGGGAGGAGGTTAATGCTTTAAATGTGTCTGTTTCCCTTGATGCTTTCGCTATGTTGCGTAAGAAGTTGTCTCCGTAAAGTGTGAGTGCTATTGCAAGTTCAAGCATTCAGCTCCCCGCAGGTATATATTTGTCTGAAATGGAGGGTAAAAATGGAGACTCTTTTTGGATGGCTTTTGGCAGGATGCATAATTGCCGTTGTAATAGCTTTCTTTGTTGCCATTCTGATAATTGCTTTTTCTCCTTTGCTCGGCATCGCTTACCTCATTGCTGATTGGTATGAGAGGAGGAGGAGAAGGTTGAAGAGACTCTCTCCAGATGTTCGGAGAGCTTTGCAAGCAGAAACTGAAGTCTCTTCAAAGGAATGTTCAAAAGTTCACTGTAACTGAGTCCGAGTTCTCTCATCGCAATCACCGGAATAAGGTGGGGGGACTCTGCAGAGAGCAGAGCTACCCCGTTTGCTGAAAAACCGCATATAAAACTGCAAAGTCCTGAAGAGGAAGTTTTTTTAACTCTTCTGCCGTTACTCGTCTGCCGTCTATCTCAATGAGCTGTTCCATGAGACTCAGAATGGCTTCCTTGAAGCCACCGCCGGAAGCCTGGGCTATTTCAAGGGCGGTCAGGAAGTCTTCACCTGTTCCTTCATAGACAGTGGCTTTTCTTCCTTTAGAAAGTGTTATCTCTTTGAGAACTTTCCTTTCCATCTTTCCTTACCCCATTCCAAGATTTCTTCTGATGTCTGCAGCGTAGTCTTTGCCGTTTATGATGCAGACGTGGTTTATCGGGTCTATCTCGTAGATTACCTTGCCGTCAACTTCTAACTTGTAATAGGTAACGGTGAATTCAAGCTCTGAATCCTGTGGCTTGTTCCTCTCAATCTTTCCGGGATTCAAAGAGAGGGGTATAACCTTGCAGGATGCCACAAGTCCTATACTCTTGAAATCTCCTTCGGCAGGGTCATACTGCTGTAAGGATGCATAGAGAGATACCATCTTGCTTTTTGGTTCAAAGAGGCTGGCAAAGTCTTTGGTGGTGGTGGAAAACTTTAGTTTTAGTTTCATCTCCTTGACGTGTGAAAGTGTGGGAACGTCAACTTCTCCCATTATTCCAAGGGGAGACATTTTTTCGCTCAAAAACTCCACTTTGGGAAGTTCTGCATCTGCAACTCCAAGGATTGCGTTCCCTTCAAGATAGACCTTGGCATTCTGGACTTTGTCTGGAATTATTGCCATTTCTCACCTCCAATTAACTGCCGAACAGTGTTTTCCAGTAGTTGGGGTCGTACTCGGTTATGAAGTGGATCTCCCTTGCAGGGGAAGGTGGCGTAAACCAGACGTGGAATGTGGCTATTCCGTCCATGAGGTCTGTAATCGGGTTCTCCTCTTCTACGAAGGCAATCCTGCCACCAAGGATGTCTTCCCTTGCAGAGAGACCGTTGAGCCTTGTCTGGTAGGAGTCAACGATTGTTCTTATAAACCTTCTTGTTATGGGGGTATCAACCTTCTGGTTAAAAGTGAGAATCAGCTCGTTATTGAGGAAGTTGAACATGTGGCGAACGTTGTCGAAGGTGTCTTTTGGGTCTGTGGAAGATGGATAGGCGGCAGTTCTTGCTCCCCAGAAGACCCAGCCGTTTGCATTGTTAAAGAGTGGAGTTACTCCCTGACCTGCTAAGTAGTTTGCCTGGTCAAGTCCGAGGTGAAAGTCAGAATCGTTTATGTAGAGAGGCTTGTTGGAGACAGTTTTTGATGGAATTCCAGAGTTTTCTGCATCTATGCGGGCTTTTCTGAATGCTGCCAGGGTAGAAGGATGATATTTCTTCTCTCCTGAAATGCCTTTTCCAAGGAGAGCCTTAATCTGTGGGAACTTTAAGCCGTTATCTACGAGGTATGCTGGAGCATCGGTGTATTTTTCAACCTCAATATCAACATAAGCCATAGCCTTGAAGTGTCCGTTAATTGCACCTGCTTTTGCTGCCATTGCCGTTGCAACAGCAGGATCCTTTGAAAATCCAGGAGCTATGAGGATTGATGGAACAAGGCGGAATCTCGGATAGATTTCTTCTACAACTTCAAGTCCAGAAGGTTTTAAGGTAACCGGGTCAATTCCTCCTATGACCTGTGAAGAGCTTATAGAAGAGGCGTCGTTTCCAACGCTTATGAAAATCACAGGAGATACAGCTTCAAGGGCGAATGCAACCTGAGCGACTTCTTCAAGGGTATGTTTTTCCCAGTCTCCGCTAATACCAAAGGTATCTCCATACTCTTCAAGGGTGAAAATCGGAACCGCTTTGTTTACAGGTCCTTCTTTTGCAGTTCCAATTGCTACCACGATTGTGCCTGTTCTAACAGGAGGCAGGAGACTGGTCGGTTTTTCTTCTACGGTTACTCCTCTTGGATAAGTGGACATTCCCTTCCTCCTTTATTGGCTTTTATTGGCTTTCTTTTTCTGCTGTTCCCTGATGTACCTGCGTCTTTCCTCTTCAAGTTCTTTCTCTTTTTCGGGGGAGTATTCAGAAAGAGAGATGAAGAACTTTTTGAGTTCTTCCGGAGCGTAGTGAGGAACTTCGGTGAATATTTGACCTTTTCTGAGGAAGAACTTTTCGTTGATGATTGTGGGACCAGCGTAGATTACTCTGGTATCTTTGGAGTTAGCTTCTGTCTGTTGAACCTGGTCTTTCTTTTTTGCCATAGCACCCTCCGGGAGTGGTTTTGTTTGAGGATAATTCCCGGAGGGTGGACAGGGTGGGCAACGGTGGGCTATTTGCAGGCATGGAGTGCCTGTTCGAAGGCTACTTTTAAACTCTCAGTATCGACTTTTTGAAGCCGTTCACTTACTGCTTCTATCACTGGAAGGTTATAACGAACTACCATCTGGATTTCTATTTTTTTGATTACGGCACTGAGATGGTAATCACAAACATTCCTCAACTTCCGAAGGATTCTTAAGGATTCGTAAGCTTCCTTGATGCCATAATCGGTCAGAATAACAGAGAGATAATCAAGGGTTCTGGCAACAATGCAGTGGTGATTAAGAAGATAAAAGATTATTCGGAGTGCCAGAAAATCTATATATTTTAGCGACAATGAATGATATAGATAGAAGTATTGATAGTTTTGATTTAGCACTTAGAAGAAGATTTA
>CAJXJV010000198.1 GCA_913055135.1 uncultured Desulfurobacterium sp.
TCGGAAGAAACAGGGTCGTTACTATAGAATAAATATCTTTATTTGCCTGTATTAACCGGTGGTCCTAATGGTGCTTCTCCTTTCGGTCCGAGTTGAACTATCATCGTTGTTGTTGAACCTTTTCTGCTGAGGTTGATATTTAAGGTTTGTTCTGGGGTTACATAGGTTAAAATTGCTTCCTTTCCAAACACCGAAACTGCAACGGGTTCCCATCCTTGTTGCGGTAAAACTTCTTTGTAATAAAGAACCACATCCTCAACCTTAGCCTGACCGACAAACACGAACCTTCCCATCTTTACATCACCAGATTCGTAAACGAAACTCCTTTCCGGAACGAACTTAAAACCGGGAAACAGAGGAACAGAATACCCAAGAATGTTATTTTTTGCGGTTTTAACAACAACTTCCGCGTTCCCTCCCTGATTAACCGCACAAGAAACTCCGGAAAATGCCAAAAGCAAAACTAAAATTCCTAACTTTTTCATCTTGCACCTCCTAAAGTTTTGAAAGGAACGATGTTCCTCTTAAGACCGAGTTTTTCTTCGCTGATTCCGAGTGCAAGTCCTTCGAGTTGAGGAACGTGAAGAACAGGAATCTTAAAGTTCTCTCCAATCTCCTTGAGAGCTCTACTCTGATTTGCATCAAGATTCATATGACACAATGGACATGGAGTTACTATGCAGTCAGCCTCTTCCCTCTTAGCATCTTTAAGGTTTAAACCTGTCAGCTCCATAGATATTTTTGGTGCAGGCCAGAAAGCATGGAAACCACAGCACTCAAGTCTTCTTTCACCACTAACAGGAGTGGCTCCGACCGCCTTTATTATTTTCTCGAGAGATTGAGGATTCTCTGAAGGCTCATAACCGATTATTTCTTTTGGTCTTACAGTATGGCAGCCGTAGTAGGGATAGACTTTCAAACCTGAAAGCGGTTTTGTAACTTTTTCTTTCAGCCCCTCTTCTCCAAATTCATCTAAGAGAACCCAGTGAAAGTGTTTGACGTCAACTGTTCCTCTGTATTCAAGCCCAGCCTCAATAAGGATTTCATTAACCTCTTCCCTTAAATCGTCATCGTTATCAAGAAGGTATTTTGCTTTTCTTAGAACGAGAAGACAGGTACTACAGACCGTAACAATATCTCTCCCTGCTTTTTCGGCATAGGCAAGGTTTCTGGCGTTTACAACTATGTCTAAAACTTCTCTTATCTCTTCCAGAACACCAGCTCCACAACAACTGAACTCTGGAAGTTCAACCATATCAAGTTCTAATCTATTGGAAACTGCAATCGTTGACTCGTAGAGCTCCCTGGAAGCTCCTTTTGCAGCACACCCTGGATAGAAAGCGTACTTTCCCATTACTCAACCTCCATAGCTACTTTCATGACTTTGAGGAGTGTCTCATGCTCCTTGATAGGCTTCATAATTGGTGAGTGGGCTTTTCCTTTGAGAATCATCTTTATACCAAGTGGTAAGTTTTCAATTACCCCTTTAATTCCTTTAGTTCTCAGTGGTAGCAGCACTTCATTAAGCATTCCAGATTCAAGAAGGGATTTATAGAAAGCCATAACGTGTCTTGCACCGGGATTGTCCTTGAGACCTACTTCTATAGAGAGACCCCTTAGCTTCATTATCCCATCAACAGGGGCAATGTGTTTTGGACAGGCATCGGCACATTTTTCACACCTAACACAGTTCCACATATCAAAGGAATAGCCAACTTTTGATCTTTCTTTTTTAAGCGAGTCTCTTGGATCTACTGCAAATCTATAGACTCTTGCAAGTCCAAAAGGTCCTCCATAGTTTTCATCATGTTTCACGGCTGTACAGACAGAGAAGCAAGTTGTACAAAGGATACAATCTGTAAAGCTATCGTACTTTTTCAGTTCTTCTGGATAAACTTTGCTCTCCTCATCAAGAGTGTCCGGAACAACCTGTGGATCTGGAATGAGATAGGGTCTCATTTTTTCCATCTTCCCGATTGCTTTGTCCCAGTCAACAATTAAATCCCTTATAACTTCCATGTTATCGATAGGTTCGATTGTAAGAGTATCAGTCTGATAAACATCAAGCTCGTTAAATACCTGTGTTTTACAGGCAAGTTTTGGATAGCCGTTTATTTTTACAGAACAGGAACCACAAATAGCACTCCTACAGAAAGCTCTGAATGCAAGAGTTGGGTCAATATTGTCCTTTATGTACTGAAGAGCCTCAAGTATTGTCATTCCTTTTGAAACATCTATTGTGTAATCCTTATAATATGGCTTTTCATCTTTCTTTGGATTAAAACGCCTTATTCTGAAAGTTACCTTTCTACTCTCCATTTCTTTCCTCCTTAATACTTCCTCTCTTCAGGCTGGAACTTTGTAATCTTCACAGGTTTCCAGCTTATTCTGAGCTCTCCATCTTCAGTTCTTTCAATTATTGAGTGTTTCAGGAAATTTTCATCGTCTCTCTCAGGATAGTCAATTCGGAAATGTGCACCTCTACTCTCTTTCCTTTCCAATGCTCCAAGAACAATGGTTTCAGCCACTTCAACTAAGTTAAGGAATTCAAGGGTCTGCTGAAGGTTTGTATTAAACGTCATTTCTCTATCGTGAACTTTTATGTGTTTTGCCCTTTCCCTAATCTCCCTCACTTTTTCAAGGGCTTCCTTCATCTTCTTTTCTTCTCTGAAGATTCCAGCACCGTAAGTCATAACTTCGCTAAGCTCGTTTCTAAGGTCTGAGAGTTTTTCCTTTCCATCAGCGTCAAAAAGAGTTCTGATCTTTTCCTCTTCTCTCTTAACTGCCATTTCGTCGAAAGAAACAAAACTGCTTTCAGAAACGTAATTAACCGCATCTTCCCCTGATAATTTCCCAAAAACAACTATGTCAAGGAGAGAATTTCCTCCAAGCCTGTTGGCACCGTGGACAGAGACGCAACTACATTCACCGGCAGCGTAAAGTCCCTTAATTTTTGTTCTTCCATGAATATCCACATCTATTCCGCCCATCGAGTAATGTGCCGTAGGTCTTACAGGAATAGGCTCCTCTACTGGATCAACCCCTTCAAAGTCAATTGCCAGCTCCCTGATCTGTGGAAGTCTCTCTAATATTTTCTTCTTTCCAAGATGTCTCAAATCAAGATAAACAAACTCATTCCCTTCACTATCTTTAAAGCCTCTTCCTTCCATTATCTCAGTCTCAATAGCCCTTGAAACCAGATCCCTTGGAGCAAGCTCCATTTTCTCTGGAGCGTATCTCTTCATAAACCTTTCACCTTTATTATTTATCAGGTATCCACCCTCACCTCTTGCACCTTCAGTAACTAG